>NZ_JAMBDI010000039.1:180602-198247 GCF_036858055.1 Pseudomonas sp. SF2
CTTCGCCGAAGACGGCTTCGAGCGCACCAACGCCCACCGCATCAGCTGATCCCTGATGCGCGCCCCCAGCCCGGCTTCGGCCGGGCTTGATCATTTGCAGGCGGGCACAGGCTTGGCACACTAGGCACCTTGTCCACCAGGAGGTAGGGCCAGCAAGCCCAGCACAGATGTATTACTACGAACCCGCCAAAGGCCACGGCCTGCCCCACGACCCGTTCAACGCCATCGTCGGCCCCCGCCCTATCGGCTGGATCTCCTCACAGGACCGCGAAGGCCGCCTGAACCTGGCGCCCTACAGCTTCTTCAACGCCTTCAACTACATCCCGCCGATCATCGGTTTCTGTAGCGTCGGGCGCAAAGACAGCCTGAACAACATCGAGCAGACCGGCGAATTCGTCTGGAACCTGGCCACCCGCCCGTTGGCCGAGCAGATGAACCAGAGCTGCGCACCGGTTGCCGCCGAGATAAACGAATTCGAATTGAGCGGCCTCACTGCCACAGCGTCGAGCATTGTCAACGTGCCGCGTGTCGGCGAAACCCCGGTGGCCTTCGAGTGCAAGGTCAGCCAGATCGTCCAGCTCAAGCGGGCCGATCAGGAACCGGTGCCCAGCTGGCTGATCCTGGGTGAAGTGGTGGCGGTGCACATTGCCGAGCACCTGTTGAAGAACGGCATCTACGATACCGCTGCTGCCGAACCGATCCTGCGTGGCGGTGGCCCGGCAGACTATTTCGAGCTGGGCAACCTGTTCAAGATGGCCCGCCCGCCGGCCTGATCACCAGATCAGCTCACCGTCTTCGCTGACGCCCTGCAGGCGTTGCAGCTCGGCCGTGGCCGCTTCGTCGGCGGCCACGGCGCCCTTGAACACCTGGCCGTCGAGAATCTTGTGAAAGCGCGGCGCACCGCCCATGCCCAAGGCCTTGGTCGCGATGGCCGCGTTGTAGCCGCCGCCTTCCACCGGGACCATCGCCGAAACCGCTTCGAAATGCGGGAACTCCCTACGTGCCATGTTGCTGTCCGCTTCGTTGATCGAGGGCCGGCATTTTACCCTATTTGCCTGTACCGGCCCTATCGCCGGTACAGGCGACAGATCAATCAAAGGTATGCAGATCCAGGCTGCTGACCACCCGTGCCTGCACCAGCTCGCCAAACACCTCCAGCGTTGGCGAAGCAAAGTACCCACTCATCGCCTGCTGGTCACGCCAGCTTCCACTGAGCAACCATAGGTCGGCATCTGCCTGGGAACGCTGCACCGTGAAACTCAGGCAACCCGGTGCCCGCAGTGAGGGCTCGAGCAGGTCACGCAGGCGCGCGCCCAGCTCCGCCGAGCGCCCGCTGCTGGCACGGATGAAAGCAAGGTGGGTGACCGGTTGTGTCGGGGTCATTGCACAATCTCCTTGAAGCAGGCGGACGGAAAAGCCAGGTTGCCAAGGTTAGGGGCTCACCCGCGCGGCGCGTTAGGCCATTACTGCTCGGCGATTGCCTGATCCTGCGGCGCGGCAGGATCAGGCAATCGACGTGCAGCTTTTGACTAGCGCCCGCCATTGCCCAAACCTATGCTGCGTCGGTCAGCAGAGGAAAGCCATCATGACCACCGCCACGTCCATCGACCCGAGCCTGGAACTGCAACGCCAGGAGCTGGCCGAGCTGATCCGCCGCCACGCCGGCGAGCCTCACGGCCCGGCATCGGCCATCGATGACCTGTACCTGGTGCGCTACACCGAGAACGTGCGCTCGGTGCCGACCCTGGCGCAACCCGCGCTGTGCATCCTCGCCCAGGGCAGCAAGAGCCTGTTCCTCGGGGACGAACAGTACGCCTACGACCCGCTGCACTACATGGTGGTTTCGGTAACCTTGCCGTTGAGCGGCGTAAGGCTCGACGCCAGCCCCGAGCACCCCAGCCTTGGCCTGCGCATGGACCTGGACCCGGCCGAGATCAGCCAGCTGATCGCCGAAAGCGGGCCGATGCTGGTGCCCAACCGGCCTTCCGGCCGTGGCCTGTATGTGGAGAGAACCGATGCCGCGTTGCTCGACGCCCTGCTGCGGCTGATCCGCCTGCTGGATACCCCGCGCGACATCGCGATGCTGGCGCCACTGTTCCGCCGGGAGATTCTCTACCGCCTGCTGCGTGGGCCGCAGGGTTATCGGCTGTACGAAATCGCCTTGGCCAACAGCCAGACCCACCGGGTTTGCCAGGCCATTACCTGGCTCAACCAGAACTACCAGCTGCCTTTGCGCATCGAGGACCTGGCACGGGAGGTCAACCTCAGCACCTCGACCTTGCACCACCGGTTCAAGGCCGTGACGTCGATGAGCCCGTTGCAGTACCAGAAGCAACTGCGCCTGCAGGAGGCGCGGCGGTTGATGCTCAATGACGGGCTGGAGGCAGCGGTGGCGGCCTATCGGGTGGGGTATGAAAGCCCGTCACAGTTCAGCCGTGAATACAGCCGGCTGTATGGCGCGCCGCCGATTCGTGATGTGGCCAGGTTGCGGGCGACTGCTGGCTGAAGTTCAGCTTTCGCCTGCCCCGGCCCTTTCGCGGGTAAACCCGCTCCCACAGGTTTTGCACAGAAACTGAAAACTGTGCAGTACCTGTGGGAGCGGGTTCACCCGCGAAGAGGCCAGCTCAGGCAATAGCAATTCCTCAACCCAACACAGCCCCCTGCCACTGATTCTGGTCAACCTGGATCAGGGTCGGCCCCTTGCGCTCCACCGCGTGCCCCAACGCCGCCTGCAACTGCGCCACATCCGCCACCTGCTCCGCCGCAGCGCCCAAGGCCCGCGCCACACCAATGAAGTCCGGGGTATGGATATCCACCCCGACCGGCTCGATCGCCCGGTTGACCATGTATTTCTTGATCTCCTCATACCCCTGGTTGTTCCACAGCAGCACGATCAGCGGCACTTGCGCCTCCACCGCGCTGGCCAGCTCCGGCAAGGTGAACTGCAAACCGCCATCACCAATCAGGCACACCGCAGGCGCACGCTCGCCGACCTGTTCCGCGCTGCCCAGCCAGGCGCCCATGGCCGCCGGCAACGCATAACCCAGGGTGCCGTAGCCGGTCGAGGCATTGAACCAACGCCGTGGCTGCTCCATGTCCAGGGTCAGGTTGCCGGTGTACACCGGCTGGGTCGAATCGCCCACCAGAATGGCATTGGGCAGGCGCTCGATAATCGCCGTCAGCAAGCGCGTCTGGCTCAGGGTCGGCTGGTCCCAACCCGTCGCCAGTGCCTGGCGCAGATTGGCCACGCGCGCCACACCCCAGGTGCTTTCGCGCATCGGCTGCGGCAGGGCTTGCAAGGCACCGAGCAACGCTTCGGCGGCCAGTGCGGCATCAGCCACCAGCGAAAGCTCCGGCAGGTAATTGCGCACGGTCTGGTCCGGGTCGATATCGATGCGCAACAGGCTGCCCGGGATCTCGAAACCACCCTTGAAGGTCACGTCATAGTCGGTTTCGGCCAATTCGGTACCGATTGCCAGTACCACGTCGGCCTCGGCCACCAGCGCCCGCGTGGCCGGCAACGACTGCGTCGAACCGATCTGCAGCGGGTGGCTGGACGGCAGCAACCCCTTGGCATTGATGGTCAGCGCCACCGGGGCCTGAAGGTGTTCGGCCAGGCGCGCCAGCGCAGCGCCGGCAGCCAACGCGCCGCCCCCGGCCAGGATCAAGGGCCGCCGTGCATTGGCCAGGCGCTCGGCCATCTGCGCCACGCCCTGTGGCGCTGCCCCCGCCCGGCTGCCATGCACCGGACGCCCCGGCAGCAGGTGATCGGCCGGTTCGACCAGCACATCGAGCGGGATCTCGATGTGCACCGGCCGCGGGCGGGCGCCTTCGAACACGGCGAACGCCCGGGCCAGCACCTGTGGCAGGTCATCGGCACTCATCAAGGTGTGGGAAAACGCAGCAACACCCGACACCAGTGCCGCCTGGTTGGGCAGCTCATGCAGCTTGCCGCGGCCACCGCCCAGCTGGTCGCGGGACTGCACGCTGGAAATCACCAGCATCGGGATCGAGTCGGCATAGGCCTGGCCCATGGCGGTGGTGATGTTGGTCATGCCCGGGCCGGTGATGATGAAGCACACCCCGGGCTTGCCGCGGGTCCGCGCATAGCCGTCGGCCATGAACCCGGCACCCTGCTCGTGGCGCGGGGTGACATGACGGATGGACGAGCCGGCCAGGCCGCGGTAGAGCTCCACGGTATGTACACCAGGAATGCCGAAGACATGGTCCACGCCATAGCCTTCAAGGAGTTTTACCAGTACTTCGCCGCAGGTTGCCATCGGGTTTCACCATGAATCTTGGTTGGGTTATGCCCTTATTGGACCCAGCCACGGCTATCGCCACAATGCAAAAAAACACATACTAGCCATGTCCTGTAATCATGGCTTAGCGCAATGAAACGCCTCCCGCCCCTACCCGCCCTGCATACCTTTCTGGTCACCGCCCAGCACTGCAACTTCACCCGTGCCGGGCAGCAGTTGCATATCACCCAGGGCGCCGTCAGCCGGCAGATCGCAGCGCTCGAGGAGCACCTGGGTTATGCCTTGTTCCAGCGCCAGGCCCGCGGGCTGAGCCTGACCCGTGAAGGCCAGGACTGGCTGCCACGAGTGCAGCAGGTGTTCGCGCTGATCGAACAAGGGGTGCGTGAGGTAGGTGGGCGCAGCACTACCTTGCAGCTCAAGGCTCCGACCTGCGTGATGCGCTGGCTGCTGCCGCGCCTGATGGAATGGCAGGCGTTACGCCCGGATGTACCGGTGGAGCTGACCACCACGGTGCAGCATGGGGTGGATTTCCGCCGCGAGGGTTTCGATGCGGCGGTGGTCTACGGCGAGGCGCCGAACCACGGGCTGCGCGTGCGCAAGCTGTTCGATGAGCAGCTGACGCCGGTGTGCGCGCCGTCATTGCGCCAGGGGCCGGTACCGTTGCAGCAGGTCGAGGACCTGGCGCGACACATGCTGCTGCACCCGTCGCGGGATGAGCATGACTGGCGGTTGTGGCTGCAGGCAGCGGGGGTGACGCTAGGCATTCAAGGGCCGAAGCAGCATTTCGAGACGCTGGACATGGCGATGGCCATGGCCTCGCAGGGGACCGGCGTGGCCATCGGCGACTGGTCGCTGATCGGCGATGACTTGCGCGGGGGACGGCTGTGCATGCCGTTTGCGCTCAAGGTGATGACCGGCAAGGGGTATTACCTGGTGAGCCAGGCCAAGAGCTTGCCGGCGGGGCTTGTGGAGTTGCTGGACTGGCTGGAGGACCGGGCCAGCCTGCAAGGGCCCCTTCGCGGGTAAACCCGCTCCCACAAGTAATACACCGGCATCGAGATCAGTGCAGTACCTGTGGGAGCGGGTTTACCCGCGAAGGGGGCGACTCAATAGCCGACGGTAAAACGCTGCCGCGAATGTTGCGGCTTTTCCAGCTCGTCGAGCATGGCAATCGCGTAATCGGCAAAGGTGATCCAGCTCTTGCCATCCGCGCCGATCAGCAGATGATCCTTGCCCAGCGTGTAGTGCCCGCTGCGCTCACCTTCAACGAACTCCGCCGACGGCGACAGGAAGGTCCAGTCCAGGTTCGGTTCCCGTTGCAACACCTCCAGAAAACGCACCCCGGCAGTGGCCTCGGCCTTGTATGCCTCGGGGAAGTCCGGGCTGTCGATCACTCGATGCCCCGATGGCAGCAACAGGCTGCCGGCACCACCCACCACCAGCAGGCGCCTGACCCCGGCCCGCTTGACCGGCTCAATGATGGCGTGCGGTTCGATGGTCGAGAAATGCGCCGCACTCAGCACCGCATCCATACCCGCGACCGCCGCTTGCAGGGCCGCGCTGTCCCTGGCATCCAGCGCCTTGACGGTCACCCCGTCCCGCCCCTGCAGCCGCGACGGGTCGCGGGCGATGGCCAGCACACTGTGGCCACGGCGCAGGGCCTCTTCCAGCAACTGGCTGCCAGCGCGGCCAGTGGCACCGATGATTGCGATCTTGCTCATGGGATACTCTCCATCAGTTGAACGGAATTACCACTTCATCTCGCCCTTGGCGACCTTGGCCCCCAGCTCCAGCGAGCTTTCATCGGCCAGGCCCGGGTAACGTCGCTTCATCGCCGCGATCAACGCACCGGCGTCCTTCGCCTTGGCGGTCTCGGCATCGAAATCACGAATATAGTTCGCCGTGAAATGCACGGACTCCAGCGATCGGCTGCTGTCCCCCAGGTAGTGCCCGGGGATGACCGTGCGCGGCGCCAGCGCTTCGATGTGCGCCAGGGTGCCGAGCCAGTCGGCGTGGGATTTGGCCGTTTGAGTGTCGGCCATCCACACATGAATGTTCTCCGACACCACCACGCCACCGACCACCGCCTTGATCGACGGGATCCACACAAAACTGCGGTCAGGTTGCGGGCCGTCCAGGCCGACCACCTCGAGGGCCTGCCCTTCCAGCGTCAGGCGGTTGCCTTCGAGCACCTGTGGCAGCACCAGCCGCGCTGGCTTGTCCGTGCCCATCTGCGGGCCCCAGTAAGCCAGCTTGGCATCCATGGTCTGGCGGATATGGGCAACCGTGGCGGCCGAAGCCAGCACCTTGGCGTCGGGGAAGGCCTGGGTCAGGGTATCCAGGCCGAAGTAGTAGTCCGGGTCGCCATGGCTGATGTAGATGCTGGTCAGCTGCTTGCCACCTGCCCGCAGGCGCTGCACCAGCTGCTCGGCCTGGGCCTTGCCGAACTGGGCATCGACGAGGATGGCGTCGTGCTCGCCACTGACGATCACCGAACTGACCGGGAAAATCGCCTCGTGCCCGGGGTTGTACACCTCCAGCCGCAAGGGTTCGGCAGCCAGCACCGGGCCGGCCAGAGTCACGCAGGCCAGCAGCAGACCACGCAAGGGAGTGAAAAGAGACATCGCAAACACCCGTCAGATGAACAATGCCCACCAGCTTAGTTGCCCAATCCATGACAAAAAATGCGATGCTCGAACATAGTTTGTTTCTGAAATCGGGCAAATCATGGACCGTCTCAACGCCATGCGCGTTTTCGTCACCGTCGTCGACCTGGGCAGCCAGTCGGCGGCGGCGGATCATCTGCAACTGTCCCGACCGGTGGTGTCGCGCTACCTGGCAGAGCTGGAAGACTGGGTTGGCGCAAGGCTGATGCAGCGCACCACGCGCAAGCTCAGCCTCACCGCAGCCGGCCAGGAAACCCTGCCCCGCTGCCGGCAACTGCTGGAACTGGCCGGCGACCTGCAGGCCGCGGTGCAGCAGCCGGATGACGCGCCCAAGGGCGCGCTGCGCATCAGTGTCAGCACCTCGTTCGGCCAGGCACAGCTGGTGGATGCAGTGGCCGCCTACGTCCGGCGCTACCCCGGGGTGAAGGTGGAACTGCAGATGCTCGATCGCACAGTCAACCTGGTGGACGAGCGCATCGACCTGGCCATCCGCACCAGCAATGACCTGGACCCCAACCTGATCGCCCGGCGTCTGAGCGTGTGCCGCTCGGTGGTATGTGCGGCACCGGCCTACCTGCGCGAGCACGGCACGCCGCAACGGGTCGAGGAACTGAGCCGGCACAACTGCCTGACCCATGCCTACTTCGGCCACAGCCTGTGGCATTTCGAGGTGGCCGGCCAGCTGGTCGCTGTGCCGGTGGCGGGGAACATCAGTGCCAACGAGGCGATGACACTGCAGAAGGCGGCGCTGGCCGGCGCTGGTATCGCCATGCTGCCGACCTACCAGGCTGCGCAGGCCCTGCGCCGGGGCGAGCTGGTGCGCCTGCTGCCCGAGGCCAGGCCGCGCGAGCTGAACCTGAATGCGGTGTACACCTCACGCAAGCACATGCCGGCGACCTTGCGCAGCATGCTGGATTTTCTCGTGCAGCGGTTCCAGGACGAACCCGAGTGGGATCGGGACCTGTGACGCTCCTACAGGGAGCGCGCTGTCACTCCTCGACGCTCATGTATTCCTTGGCCCAGCGGATGTAGTCCTCGGGCTGGGTGTAGGTGTGCGAGAGCTCGGTGGCGCTGAGGTTTTCCGACTTGTTCTGCTGGCCGCGCTGCAGCCGCAGGCAGTCGTAGGTGGCCTTGATCGCGGCAAAGTAGGCTGCGTGACCATCGACCACGATGCGCACGCCCAGGCGCGCCAGGCGCTCGTCGTCACGCAGGTTCGGGTTGCCGTAGGTCACCAGCATCAGCGGCACCGTCAGGTGCTCGGCAATCTGCTCAAGCTGCTCGAAGTCCTTCACCCCCACCATGCAGATACCGTCGGCTCCGGCCTTCTGGTAACTCTGGGTACGCACGATGATTTCTTCGGTGGTGAGCACGCCAGCGTTGGTCCTGGCAATGATCGACAGTGACGAATCGACCCGCGCCTCCAGCGCCGCACGGATCTTGCCGACGCCCTCTTCAACCGGGATCAGGTCGGTGGACTTGCGCCCGAACTGGGCCGGCAGCAGGGTGTCCTCGATGGTCAGCGCAGCCACGCCGGCGCGCTCCAGTTCGATGACCGTGCGCATGACGTTCAGCGCGTTGCCATAGCCGTGGTCGGCATCAGCCAGCACCGGCAGTTGCGCCACGCGACCAATACGGGTGGCCTGCTCGACGAACTCGCTGAGGGTAATCAGGGCGAAATCCGGTGCGGCCAGTACCTGCAACGAAGCGACGGAACCACCGAGGATGCCGACCTCGAAGCCCAGGTCTGCGGCAATGCGTGCCGACATCGGGTCGAACACCGATGCGGTGTGATAACAGGAACCTGAAGCGAGCAGCTCGCGGAAGGCAAAACGCAGATCTTGATGGGAAGCCTTGGGCATGATCACTCCGCAAAATAAGTTGAAATTCGAACGGTAACTACCGACCCCTGTAATCGGGTCTACCTGGGCTGTTCCAACCGTCGCCATCTGGGCGGTCATGCTCGACATGCAGGCAGAGGAATAAAAGGTGTGGGAGACAGCGGCGCGAAAACCCTGCGGCATAATGCTGCACCAAGCTGGTGCAGGCCCCGGTTTTCAGCCTCTGTGGCATACCAACGATATCACGCAGCCATGCCGCACTGGATGAATGCGCCAATGCCGATCTTGCATAGGGGATGCAGATAGTACATAGGAAGCTACCTAACTCAGGTTACAATCCAAGGGCCCTTTCGCGGGTAAACCCGCTCCCACAGGTACGGCGTTGCCCTCAGGAACAGCGACATACCTGTGGGAGCGGGTTCACCCGCGAAGAGGCCGCCAAAGACAAACAAGGTATCCCCGTGACCGCCGCCCTGCCCCCCACCACTCTGCGCAACGTGCTCACCGCCCTGATGCTGGCCATCTTCCTCGGCGCCCTGGACCAGACCATCGTCGCCGTCTCGCTGCCGGCGATCTCGGCGCAGTTCAACGATGTCGGCCTGCTGGCCTGGGTCATCTCCGGCTACATGGTGGCGATGACCGTGGCCGTGCCGATCTACGGCAAGTTGGGTGATCTGTATGGGCGGCGCCGGATGATCCTCACCGGCATCAGCCTGTTCACCCTGGCCTCGATCGCCTGCGCCCTGGCCCAGGACATGCAGCAACTGGTGCTGGCCCGGGTACTGCAGGGCATTGGCGCAGGCGGCATGGTCTCGGTGAGCCAGGCGATCATCGGCGACTTCGTGCCCCCGCGAGAACGCGGCCGCTACCAGGGCTACTTCAGCAGCATGTACGCGGTGGCCAGCGTCGCCGGGCCGGTGCTGGGCGGCTGGCTGACCGAATACCTGTCCTGGCGCGGGGTGTTCTGGATCAACCTGCCGCTGGGGCTGGTTGCACTGTGGGCGATCCGCCGCGCCCTCTGCGGCATGCCGGCACAGCGCCGCAAGGCGCAGGTGGACTACCTCGGCGCCGTGCTGCTGATCCTTGGCCTGGGTAGCCTGTTGCTGGGCATTACCCTGGTTGGCCAGGGCCACGCCTGGGCCGACCCACCCGTGCTGGCCCTGTTCGCCTGCGCCGCGCTGGGCCTGGTGCTGTTCATCGCCCATGAACGCCGCTGCCCGGAGCCACTGCTGCCGCTCGGCCTGTTCGGCAACCGCGTGGCGGTGCTGTGCTGGGGCGTGATCTTCTTCGCCAGCTTCCAGTCGATCTCTCTGACCATGCTCATGCCGTTGCGCTACCAGGGCATCACCGGCGCCGGTGCCGACAGCGCGGCCCTGCACCTTCTGCCGCTAGTGATGGGGCTGCCCATGGGTGCCTTCACCGGCGGGCGCATGACCAGCCTGACCGGGCGCTACAAGCCGCAGATCCTGGCCGGCGCGCTGCTGATGCCGCTGGCCATTTTCGCCATGGCACTGACCCCGCCACAGTCGGCCTTGCCCAGTGCGCTGTTCATGTTGCTGACCGGCATCGCCTGCGGGCTGCAGTTCCCGACCTCGCTGGTAGGTACGCAAAGCGCGGTGGACAGCAAGGACATCGGCGTGGCCACCAGCACCACCAACCTGTTCCGCTCGCTGGGCGGGGCCATGGGGGTGGCGTGCATGTCCAGCCTGCTGCTGGCGCTGCTGCACCAGGGCGGGTTCGAGTCGCTGGGTAATCCGTTGCTGGGGAGCCTGAAGGCCGGCGAAGTGGACCTGGTGACACAGGGGCGGTTGCTGGAGACGTTCCGGCAGTTGTTGATGGGGAGTGCCGGGGTAGCTGTGCTGGGACTGTTTGCAGCGTTTGCATTGCCCGACCGGCAACTGCGCGGACGCTGAAGGCGGCCGTACTCTTGTGGGGCTGCTGCCTTGCTGCAAACCTGCATCTTGTGCGATCCCTGTGGGAGCGGGTTNNGGCACCGGCTTCGCCGGTGTTCGCGGGTAAACCCGCTCCCACAGAGATCTCGGCGCGTCGGCAGAACCTGCACGGCTGAGCAATCCGAAAGCATTAATCGCCCCTTAACACAAAGGGGTAACACTCCCTCACAATCCTTCACAAAGAGTCATTTGCGCAGAGCCGGGCTCAAGCGCAGCATATCCAGCCCGGTGTCGACCCATTTTTCGACATCCTTCAACAGATCGACACTGTCAGGCAGCAACAGCCAGCGCCCGATCAGGCCATCGACATAGGCGAACATGGCCACCGCTGCGCGCTCGACATCCAGCTCGCCTGGCAACTGGCCCCGGCGCGCGGCATTGGCCAACGCCAGGGTGATGCCCTTGTGGCAATCCAGCACCGCCCCCTGGCGCTGCTGGCGAATTTCACACATGTCATCGGTGAACTCGCACTTGTGATGCAGGATTTCATTGATACGCCGGGTTCGGGCATCGAGCACCAACTCGTTGAACACTTGCAGCAACAACTTGCGCATGCAGCCAAGCGGGTCCACTTCGTCCTCGCTTTCGCTCGCCCGCGCCAGGTGGTCATGGGTTTCATGCAGGCTGTCGAGCAGCGCCTGCACCAACTCGGCCTTGTTGTTGAAGTGCCAGTAGATAGCCCCCCGCGTCACACCCGCCAGTTCGGCGATGTCGGCCAGGGTGGTTCGCGCAACCCCGCGCTTGTAGAAGGCCTTTTCCGCCGCCTCGATGATCTGGGCGCGGGTTTCCTGGGCTTCTTCTTTGGTTCGACGGACCATGGCAGTACAAACCTCATCTGCCCCGAACGCGCAGCGCGTGCGGGGAACACTCCGGGGGCACCTCTGCAGGGTGCCTCGCGGATGAGCTAATCAAGGACTGTGGCAGTACCCGAGTACAACCCAGCGGTATTTACAAACAACCATGAATGTAAGTATATTCCTTAGCAAGCTATTTATCCACCGGATAGCAATTTTTCCAGATCAAGACTCTTCCACTACTCTTGAGCGTCTCCCAGCTCCAGCGACCCGAGGATCCTCATGCAATTCAAGCCAGCCGTTACCGCTCTGGTTTCCGCCGTCGCCCTGGCCACCCTGCTCAGTGGCTGTAAGAAAGAAGAAGCAGCGCCAGCGGCGCAGGCTCCTCAGGTCGGCGTCGTGACCATCCAGCCCCAAGCCTTCACCCTGACCTCGGAATTGCCGGGGCGTACCAGTGCCTACCGCGTCGCCGAAGTGCGCCCGCAGGTCAACGGCATCATCCTCAAGCGCCTGTTCAAGGAAGGCAGTGAGGTCAAGGAAGGCCAGCAGCTGTACCAGATCGACCCTGCCGTGTACGAAGCCAACCTGGCCAATGCCCAGGCCAACCTGCAGGCCACCCGCTCGCTGGCCGAGCGCTACAAGCAGCTGATCGACGAACAGGCTGTCTCCAAGCAGGAATACGACGACGCCAATGCCAAACGATTGCAGGCCGAGGCTTCGCTCAAGAGCGCGCAGATCGACCTGCGCTACACCAAGGTCCTGGCACCGATCAGCGGCCGTATCGGCCGTTCCTCGTTCACCGAAGGTGCACTGGTGAGCAATGGCCAGGCCAACGCCATGGCCACCATCCAGCAACTCGACCCGATCTACGTCGACGTCACCCAGTCCACCGCCGAGCTGCTCAAGCTGCGCCGTGACCTGGAAAGCGGCCAGCTGCAGAAGGCCGGCGACAACGCCGCCTCGGTGCAGCTGGTGCTGGAAGACGGCAGCCTGTTCAAGCAGGAAGGCCGCCTGGAGTTCTCCGAAGTCGCGGTCGACGAGACCACGGGCTCGGTCACCCTGCGCGCCCTGTTCCCCAACCCCGATCACACCCTGCTGCCAGGCATGTTCGTGCATGCACGGCTCAAGGCCGGGGTCAACGCCAACGCCATCCTGGCCCCGCAACAGGGCGTGACCCGCGACCTGAAAGGCGCGCCGACCGCGCTGGTGGTCAACCAGGAGAACAAGGTCGAACTGCGCCAGCTCAAGGCCAACCGTACCCTGGGCAGCGACTGGCTGATCGAGGAAGGCCTGAACCCGGGCGACCGCCTGATCACCGAAGGGCTGCAGTACGTGCGCCCGGGCGTCGAGGTCAAGGTCAGCGAAGCCACCAACGTCAAGAAGCCGGCCAGCCCTGTTCAGGCCAATGCGGCGAAAGCAGACGCCAAAGCGGAGTAAACCATGTCGAAGTTCTTTATCGATCGCCCGATCTTCGCCTGGGTGATCGCCCTGGTGATCATGCTGGTCGGCGCCTTGTCGATCCTGAAGCTGCCGATCAACCAGTACCCGAGCATCGCGCCGCCGGCCATCGCCATCGCCGTGACCTACCCGGGCGCCTCGGCGCAAACCGTGCAGGACACCGTGGTACAGGTAATCGAGCAGCAGCTCAACGGTATCGACAACCTGCGTTATGTGTCGTCGGAAAGTAACTCCGACGGCAGCATGACCATTACCGCCACCTTCGAGCAGGGCACCAACCCCGACACCGCGCAGGTGCAGGTGCAGAACAAGCTGAACCTGGCCACCCCGCTGCTGCCGCAGGAAGTGCAGCAACAAGGTATCCGCGTCACCAAGGCAGTGAAGAACTTCCTGCTGGTGATCGGCCTGGTGTCCGAAGACGGCAGCATGACCAAGGACGACCTGGCCAACTACATCGTCTCCAACATGCAGGACCCGATCTCGCGGACTGCCGGTGTGGGTGACTTCCAGGTGTTCGGTGCACAGTACGCCATGCGTATCTGGCTCGATCCGGCCAAGCTGAACAAGTTCCAGCTGACCCCGGTCGACGTCAAGACCGCCGTGGCCGCGCAGAACGTGCAGGTGTCCTCTGGCCAGCTCGGCGGCCTGCCGGCCATGCCGGGTACCCAGCTGAACGCCACCATCATCGGCAAGACCCGCCTGCAGACTGCCGAGCAGTTCGAGAAGATCCTGCTCAAGGTCAACAGCGACGGTTCGCAGGTGCGTCTGGGTGATGTCGCCCAGGTTGGCCTGGGTGGTGAAAACTACGCCGTCAGCGCACAGTTCAACGGCAAGCCGGCTTCCGGCCTGGCTGTAAAACTGGCCACCGGCGCCAACGCCCTGGACACCGCCAAGGCCCTGCGCCAGACCATCGCCGACCTGGAACCGTTCTTCCCGCCCGGGGTGAAAGCGGTATTCCCGTATGACACCACTCCGGTGGTCACCGAATCGATCAGCGGCGTGATCCACACCCTGATCGAAGCCGTGGTCCTGGTGTTCCTGGTGATGTACCTGTTCCTGCAGAACTTCCGCGCCACCATCATCACCACCATGACCGTACCGGTGGTGTTGCTGGGTACCTTCGGCATCCTTGCCGCTGCCGGCTTCAGCATCAACACCCTGACCATGTTCGCCATGGTCCTGGCCATCGGCTTGCTGGTGGACGACGCCATCGTCGTGGTGGAGAACGTCGAGCGGGTGATGTCCGAGGAAGGCTTGCCGCCCAAGGAAGCGACCAAGCGCTCGATGGAGCAGATCCAGGGTGCCCTGGTGGGTATCGCCCTGGTGCTGTCGGCGGTACTGCTGCCCATGGCGTTCTTCGGCGGCTCCACAGGTGTGATCTACCGGCAGTTCTCCATCACCATCGTCTCGGCCATGGGCCTGTCGGTACTGGTGGCGCTGATCTTCACCCCGGCCCTGTGCGCCACCATGCTCAAGCCGCTGAAGAAGGGCGAGCACCATGTGGCCAAGCGCGGCTTCTTTGGCTGGTTCAACCGCAACTTCGACCGCAGCGTTACCGGCTATGAGCGCAGCGTGGGCACCATCCTGCGCAACAAGGCTCCGTTCCTGCTGGCCTACGCGCTGATCGTGGTCGGCATGATCTGGCTGTTCGCCCGCATCCCTACGGCGTTCCTGCCGGAAGAAGACCAGGGCGTACTGTTCGCCCAGGTACAGACCCCGGCCGGCTCCAGTGCCGAGCGCACCCAGGTGGTGGTCGACCAGATGCGTGAGTACCTGCTCAGCGAAGAGGCCGACACCGTGGCTTCGGTGTTCACCGTCAACGGCTTCAACTTTGCCGGCCGCGGCCAGAGCTCGGGTATGGCATTCATCATGCTCAAGCCGTGGGATGAGCGCTCCAAGGAAAACAGTGTGTTCGCCCTTGCCCAGCGCGCCCAGCAGCACTTCTTCACCTTCCGCGATGCAATGGTGTTCGCCTTTGCCCCGCCTGCGGTGCTGGAACTGGGTAACGCCACCGGCTTCGACGTGTTCCTGCAGGACCGCGGTGGTGTCGGCCATACCAAGCTGATGGAGGCACGCAACCAGTTCCTGGCCAAGGCCGCGCAGAGCAAGATCCTGAGCGCCGTGCGCCCGAACGGTCTGAACGATGAGCCGCAGTACCAGCTGACCATCGATGACGAACGTGCCAGCGCCCTGGGCGTGACCATCGCCGACATCAACAACACCCTGTCGATTGCCCTGGGTGCCAGCTACGTCAACGACTTCATCGACCGTGGCCGGGTCAAGAAGGTGTACATCCAGGGCGAACCGAACGCGCGGATGAGCCCGGAAGACCTGCAGAAGTGGTACGTGCGCAATGGCGCCGGCGAAATGGTGCCGTTCTCCTCCTTCGCCAAGGGCGAATGGACCTACGGCTCGCCGAAGCTGTCGCGTTACAACGGCGTCGAGGCAATGGAAATCCTCGGTGCACCGGCCCCGGGCTACAGTACCGGTGAAGCCATGGCCGAAGTCGAGCGCATTGCTGGCGAACTGCCAAGCGGCATCGGCTTCTCCTGGACCGGCATGTCCTACGAGGAAAAACTCTCCGGCTCGCAGATGCCGGCGCTGTTCGCCCTCTCGGTACTGTTCGTGTTCCTGTGCCTGGCAGCCCTGTACGAAAGCTGGTCGATCCCGATCGCCGTGGTGCTGGTAGTACCGCTGGGTATCATCGGTGCCCTGATCGCCACCAGCCTGCGCGGGTTGTCCAACGACGTGTACTTCCTGGTCGGCCTGTTGACCACCATCGGCCTGGCGGCGAAAAACGCCATTCTGATCGTCGAGTTCGCCAAGGAACTGCACGAGCAGGGCCGCAGCCTGTACGACGCGGCGATCGAGGCGTGCCGCATGCGTCTGCGCCCGATCATCATGACCTCGCTGGCGTTCATCCTCGGCGTGGTACCGTTGACCATCGCCAGTGGCGCCGGCGCCGGCAGCCAGCACGCCATCGGCACTGGCGTGATCGGCGGCATGATCAGTGCGACCGTGCTGGCTATCTTCTGGGTACCGCTGTTCTTCGTCGCAGTGTCGTCGCTGTTCGGCAGCAAAGAGCCGGAAAAGGACGCCACCCCTGAAACTCCACGTTATGAGGCTGGGCAATGACCAAGTCTTTGTTGTCCCTGGCGGTAACCGCTTTCATTCTTGGCGGCTGCTCGCTGATCCCCGACTACCAGACCCCGGAATCGCCGGTGGCTGAGCAGTGGCCGCAAGGCCCTGCGTACTCGCCGACGCAATCGGCGGAGGTTGCCGCCGCCGAACAGGGCTGGCGACAGTTCTTCCATGACCCGGCACTGCAGCAGCTGATCCAGACCGCGCTGGTCAACAACCGCGACCTGCGCGTCGCCGCGTTGAACATCGACGCCTACCGTGCGCAGTACCGTATCCAGCGTGCCGACCTGTTCCCGGCGGTTTCGGCCACCGGCAGTGGCAGCCGCCAACGCGTACCGGCAAACATGTCGCAGACGGGCGAAGCAGGTATCACCAGCCAGTACTCGGCCACCCTGGGCGTCAGCGCCTATGAGCTGGACCTGTTCGGCCGTGTACGCAGCCTGACCGAGCAGGCCCTGGAAACCTACCTGTCCAGCGAGCAGGCGCGTCGCTCCACGCAGATCAGCCTGGTAGCCAGCGTGGCCAATGCCTACTACACCTGGCAGGCCGACCAGGCGCTGTTCAAGCTGACCGAAGAAACGCTGAAGACCTACGAGGAAAGCTACAACCTCACCCGTCGCAGCAACGAAGTCGGCGTAGCCTCGGCACTCGACGTCAGCCAGGCGCGTACCGCAGTGGAAGGCGCCCGGGTCAAGTACTCGCAGTACCAGCGCCTGGTCGCCCAGGACGTCAACAGCCTGACCGTGCTGCTGGGCACCGGCATTCCCGCCGACCTGGCCAAGCCACTGGAGCTCAATGCCGACCAGCTGGCCGAAGTACCGGCCGGCCTGCCGTCGGACATCCTCCAGCGTCGTCCGGACATCCAGGAAGCCGAGCACCTGCTCAAGGCCGCCAATGCCAACATTGGCGCGGCCCGCGCAGCGTTCTTCCCGAGCATCAGCCTGACCGCCAATGCCGGCAGCCTGAGCCCCGACATGGGCCACCTGTTCTCGGGCGGCCAGGGTACCTGGCTGTTCCAGCCGCAGATCAATCTGCCGATCTTCAACGCCGGCAGCCTGAAGGCCAGCCTGGACTACTCGAAGATCCAGAAGGACATCAACGTCGCCAAGTACGAAAAGACCATCCAGACCGCCTTCCAGGAAGTCTCCGATGGCCTGGCGGCGCGCAAGACCTTCGAAGAGCAGTTGCAGGCGCAACGCGACCTGGTGCAGGCGAACCAGGATTACTACCGCCTGGCCGAACGCCGCTATCGCATCGGTATCGACAGCAACCTGACCTTCCTCGACGCCCAACGCAACCTGTTCAGCGCCCAGCAGGCGCTGATCGGCGACCGCCTGTCGCAGCTGACCAGCGAGGTCAACCTGTACAAGGCGCTTGGCGGTGGCTGGTACGAGCAGACCGGGCAGGGCAACAACCAGCAGGCAGCGGTGGAAGCACCGAAGAGCTGATCAGCCCTGTTACAGCAAAGAGCCCACCTTTAACGGTGGGCTTTTTGTTTGTCGGTTGCCTGTACAGGCCTCTTCGCGGGTAAACC
>NZ_JAMBDI010000039.1:198273-208747 GCF_036858055.1 Pseudomonas sp. SF2
CGAAGAGGCCAGTACAGGAAAACAATTAACCAACCGGAACATTCCGTTCGATTATCGCCCGTTTCCGTTTGCGGCGAATTGCCTCACCCCTGCCCTACCCCGCACCATCCTCCCCACGCAACGTTGCCCCGGTTCATCCAAAAAGACCCGCACCTGCAGGCCGCATCCTGCAGCGCACCGGCTCGCCCATAAAAACAAGAGATCCACGACAGATGAGCACTTTGCAACCCGCACGCCAGCTGCTGCCCGGCCTGTTGGCCATGTCCTGCGCACTCCCCGTGTTCGCCGCCGAAAACGGTGGCTTCCTGGAAGACGCCAAGGCCACCCTCAACCTGCGCAACTTCTACATCAACCGCAACTTCGTCGACCCGGCCCACCCGCAGGCCAAGGCCGAGGAATGGACGCAGAGCTTCATCCTCGACGCCCGCTCCGGCTTCACCCAGGGCACCGTCGGTTTTGGCGTGGACGTACTGGGCCTGTACTCGGTCAAGCTCGACGGCGGCAAAGGCACCACCAACACCCATCTGTTGCCGGTGCACGACGATGGCCGCCCCGCCGATGACTTCGGCCGCCTGGGCGTGGCACTGAAGGCCAAGCTGTCCGAAACCGAGCTGAAAGTGGGTGAATGGATGCCGGTACTGCCGATCCTGCGCTCGGACGATGGCCGCTCGCTGCCGCAGACCTTCCGCGGCGGCCAGCTGACCTCGAAGGAAATCGCCGGTCTGACCCTGTACGCCGGCCAGTTCCGCGGCAACAGCCCACGCAACGACGCCAGCATGGAAGACATGTCGCTGAACGGTAAGGCCGCGTTCACCTCCGACCGTTTCAATTTTGGCGGCGGCGAGTACACCTTCAACGACAAGCGCACGATGATCGGCCTGTGGGATGCCCAGCTCAAGGACATCTACCGCCAGCAGTACCTCAACCTGGTGCACAGCCAACCCTTGGGCGACTGGACCCTGGGCGCCAACCTGGGCTACTTCATTGGCAAGGAAGACGGCGCCGAACGCGCTGGCGAACTGGACAACCGCACCGCCTCGGCCATGCTCTCGGCGCGGTACCAGGGCCACACCTTCTACGTCGGCCTGCAGAAGGTCAGCGGCGACAACGCCTGGATGCGGGTCAACGGCACCAGCGGCGGCACCCTGGCCAACGACAGCTACAACTCCAGCTTCGACAATGCCAAGGAACGCTCCTGGCAGGTGCGTCATGACTTCAACTTCGCCACCGTCGGCGTGCCAGGCCTGACCCTGATGAACCGCTACATCAAAGGTGACAACGTCACCGCAGGCGGCGTGGACGATGGCAAGGAATGGGCGCGGGAAACCGAGCTGGCCTACGTGGTGCAGTCGGGCAGCTTCAAGGACCTGTCGGTGAAGTGGCGTAACTCCACCATGCGCCGGGACTTCAGCACCAACTCGTTCGACGAGAACCGGTTGATCGTGAGTTACCCGCTGAATCTGCTTTGAATTCTTCGCGGGTAAACCCGCTCCCACAGGTTCACCACAGTTTCAGAATCTGTGGTGAACCTGTGGGAGCGGGTTTACCCGCGAAGAGGCCAGATGCCACCACAAATAACCTAAAGCTATAAACAAATCAATAAACCTTCTTTGACGACATATGCAGCAACCGCTTGAATAGGTCCCTGATCCCCGCCCCAGAGCCGTGAAATGGACCTCCGTCAGCTGCGTTACTTCATCGCCCTCACCGAATACCGCAGCTTCGTCCGCGCCGCCGAGGCCATGGGTATCACCCAACCCGCCTTCAGCCGCGCCATCCAGAGCCTGGAGCACAGCTTCGGCTGCCCACTGGTCGATCGCGCCAGCAAAGCCCTGCCGCCCACCCCCGAAGGCCTGGTGGTGCTGCAACATGCCCGGCGCCTGGTACAAGGTGCCACACAACTGAGCAACGAAGTGCTGCAGATGACCAAGCTCGACGCCGGCGAGCTGCATTTCGGTAGCGGCCCGGCGCTGGCCGTGCGCCTGGTGCCCGATGCCCTGCGCCACTTCCTCGAACGCTACCCTGGCATCCGCACCTCGCTGCTGGTGGACAACGCCGAACGCCTCGGCCAGGCCCTGCGCCGCGAACAGATCGAGTTTTTCGTCGACGATATACGCCCGTTCGAAGCCGACCCCAACTTCCACACCGAGCCCCTTTCACCGCGCCCCGGCCTGTTCTTCTGCCGCCCGGGGCACCCGTTGCTGGCCAAGGACAGCCTGTCGACCAACGACCTGTTCAGCTACCCGCTGGCCAGCGCCCTGCTCGCCCCTGGTGTGCGCAAGCGCCTGGCCAACCTGAGCGGGCGCAGTGACTTCACCCCGCACCTGCAGACCGAGCACCTCGCAGTGCTGCGCAGTGTGGTGCTGGCCAGCGACGCCATCGGCAGCGCCAGCGAGGAGGCCGTTGCCGAAGACCTGGCCAGCGGCCGCCTGGTGCGCCTGCACTGGCGCAACCTGCCGCCGGCGCTGGAGGTGCTGAGCGTGCGCTGTGGCGTCGTCAGCCGCAGCGGTTACCGACTGTCGCCGGCGGCGCGGGCGATGATCGAGACGCTGGTGGGGCTGGATACGCCAGTGCGGGCTGCTGCCATTCGCTGAGCTGATGATGGTGGCAGGGGCGGTCTATCCTGAGCTATACCGGTCGCCTGTAGCGGCCCTTTCGCGGGTGAACCCGCTCCCACAGGGTCACCACAGTTCCTGAGGGCTGCGCTGTACCTGTGGGAGCGGGTTCACCCGCGAAGAGGCCAGAACAGGCAATACACCTCGATCAGGCAACCAGGGAGGCACAACCATGAAAACCCTCGTCGACCACCTGAGCCAATACGCCAGCTATCACCGCGACCCACGCAATATCGCCACCCACTTCGTCGGTATCCCGATGATCGTACTGGCGGTCACCATCCTGCTGTCGCGCCCGGGTTGGGACGTGGCCGGCATGTGGCTGTCCCCTGCCCTGCTGGCAGCAGCAGCCTCGGTCTGGTTCTACCTGCGTCTGGACCTGCGCTTCGGGCTGGTGATGGGGTTGTTGCTGGGGCTATGCCTGTGGGTCGGCCAGGTACTGGCAATGCAGACGACAGCGCTGTGGCTCGGAGCCGGGCTGGGGGCGTTCGTGGTGGGCTGGATCATCCAGTTCGTCGGCCATTACTACGAAGGCCGCAAGCCGGCGTTTGTCGATGATGTCAGCGGGCTGATCATCGGGCCGTTGTTCGTGGTGGCAGAAGCTGCGTTCATGCTCGGCCTGTGCCCGGCCCTGAAACGCGCCGTCGAGGCCAACTCCGGGCCCGTGGCCATGCGGCAGAAGAATGCGGCCCTGTAAACATTCATGGCCCTATCGCCGGCAAGCCAGCTCCACAGGGACTGCACTGCCCTCAGGCCTGATGCAATCACTGTGGGAGCTGGCTTGCCGGCGATAGGGCCGGTACAGGCATTACTGCTGTCGCGACTCCACGCCCAGCTCATCCCACACCGACTCCGCCATGTGGAAGGTGGCATTGGCCGCCGGAATGCCGCAATAGATCGCGCTCTGCATCAGCACTTCCTTGATCTCGTCGCGGGTCACGCCGTTGTTGGCCGCCGCGCGCAGGTGCAGCTTCAGCTCGTCGTTGCGGTTCATGCCGATCAGCATGGCGATGGTAATCAGGCTACGGGTATGCCGCGGTAGGCCCGGGCGGGTCCAGATGTCACCCCAGGCGTGGAGGGTGATCATCTCCTGAAACTCGCCGTTGAAGTCGTTGAGCTTCTCCAGGCTGCGGTCCACGTGGGCATCGCCAAGCACAGCACGGCGTACTTGCATGCCGGCGTCGTAACGTTGTTTCTCATCCATGGCGGTGTCCTCAGTGAGCCAGCAGGAAATCGAGCACGCGGCGGCTGAAGCGCTCGCCGATCTCGACATTGGACAGGTGCGCCGCCGGGAAGTCGACGTACTCGGCACCCGCGATACCGGCCTGCATGAAGCGGCCGTGCTCCGGGGTGGTCACCACGTCTTCGGTACCGGCAACGATCAGCGTCGGCACCTGGATGCGGCCCAACTGCTCACGGTAGTCGGCATCCCGCACCGCGGCGCAGTTGCCGGCATAGCCTTGCGGGCTGGTTTGCGCCAGCATCTGACAGATGCGCTGGGCTTGCGCTGGCTGGGCCTGGGCGAAACCCGGGGTAAACCAGCGGGCGATGGAGGCATCGCGCAGGTCGACCATGGCCTGCTGGCCACCCTTGAGCACGGTGTCGATACGGGTGTTCCACACCTCGTCGTTGGCGATCTTGGCTGCGGTGTTGCACAAGGTCAGGCTGTGCAGGCGCTGGCCTGCATTGATGCCCAGCCACTGGCCGATCAGGCCCCCCATCGACAGGCCGACGAAATGCGCCTTGCCGATGTCCAGGCCATCGAGCAGGGCCAGCACGTCACGCCCCAGCTGTTCGATGCGGTAAGGGCCTTCAGTGACCAGCGACCCACCGTGGCCACGGGTGTCGTAGCGCAGCACGCGAAAGTGCTGGCTCCACAGTGGAATCTGCGTGTCCCACATGCCCAGGTCAGTGCCCAGCGAGTTGGACAGGACCAGCACCGGGGCGTTTTCCGGGCCATCGATCTGGTAGTTCAAAACGCCATCGGCCAGTTGCAAGTGCGCCACAGCGGTCTCCTTCAGGCAGTGAAACGTTGATGTTCGGACACGGCGCGCGCCACCCAGACGCGGGCCTGCCCCAGGTAATGGGCAGGGTCGAGCAAGCGATCGAGTTCTTCGGCGGACAGTTCGGCGCTGACCTGCGGCTCGTCACCCAGCACGGTGCGCAGGTGGCGCTGTTCGGCCACGGCGCGCTGGCAGCACTGCTCCAGCAGGTGGTGGGCGCGGTCGCGGCCCAGGCGCTGGGCGAGGACGATGCTCACCGCTTCGGCCAGCACCAGGCCCTGGGTCAGGTCGAGGTTACGGCGCATACGCGCGGCATCCACTTCCATGCCCTCGGCAATCACCTGGGCCTGGCGCAGCGCACCAGAGACCAGGCAGCAGATGTCCGGCAGGGTTTCCCATTCGGCATGCCACAAGCCAAGGCTGCGTTCGTGCTCCTGAGGCATGGCCGCGAACAGCGTCGATACCAGGCCCGGCACCCGGGTCGCGGCACCGATCAGCACTGCGGCGCCCACCGGGTTGCGCTTGTGCGGCATGGTCGAGGAACCGCCTTTGCCCGGCGCGGAAGGCTCGAACAGCTCCCCCGCCTCCGTCTGCATCAGCAGGCTGACATCACGGCCGAACTTGCCCAGGCTACCGGCAACCAGGCCCAGCACCGAGGCAAACTCCACCAGGCGGTCGCGCTGGGTGTGCCAGGGCTGCTCGGGCAGGGTCAGCTGGAGCTGCTCGGCCAGGGCTTCGGCCACCGGCATCGCCTTGCTGCCCAGGGCGGCCAGGCTGCCGGAGGCGCCGCCGAACTGCAGCACCAGCAAACGTGGGCGCAGCTCCTGCAGGCGCTGGCGGTGACGGGTCAAGGCGCCCAGCACACCGGCCAGTTTCATGCCCAGGGTCACCGGGGTGGCGTGCTGCAGCCAGGTGCGCCCCACCAGCGGCGTGTCGGCGTGCTGCAAGGCCTGACGCGACAGGGTATCGGCCAGCTTGCCAAGGTCGGCTTCGATCAGGTCGAGGGCAGCGCGCAGCTGCAGGACCAGGCCGGTGTCCATCGCGTCCTGGCTGGTGGCGCCCAGGTGCACGTAGCGTTCGGCCTCGGGCACGCCACTGGCGATCACCTTGCCCAACGCCTTCACCAGCGGGATCGCCGAGTTGCCAGCAGTGGCGATGGCATTGGCCAGGGCGCCAACGTCATAGCGCTCGGCGTGGCAAGCCGCCTCGATGGCCGCTACCGCGCTGTGCGGGACCAGCCCGGCAGCCGCCTCGGCCCGAGCCAGCGCCGCTTCGAAATCGAGCATGCCCTGCAGGCGGCCACGGTCGGAGAAGATCTCGCGCATGGCCGGCGCGGTGAAGTAGGCGTCGAACAGTTGGTTGGTCATGCCACGTCCTTAATTATCGTGGTGCAGGTACGCCGCCTGCTTCGGCAAGCGCAGGCTGAACAGGAAGGCAATCGCCATCATCGCCGTCACGTACCAGTAGAAAGTGTTTTCCATGCCCAGGGTCTTCAGGCCCAGGGCCACGTACTCGGCCGAACCGCCGAACGCCGCGTTGGCCACTGCATAGGCCAGGCCTACACCCAGCGCGCGCACCTGCGGCGGGAACATCTCAGCCTTCACCAGACCGCTGATCGATGTGTAGAAACTGACGATACACAACGCCAGGGTAATCAGCACGAAGGCCATGAACGGGCTGCTCACGGTTTTCAGCGCCATCAGCAGCGGCACGGTGAACAGCGTACCCAGGGCGCCGAACAGCATCATCGAATTACGCCGACCGATGCGGTCGGAGAGCATGCCGAAGAACGGCTGCAGCACCATGAACAGGAACAGCGCACCGGTCATCACGTAGCTGGCGTTTTTCGCGGTCATGCCGGCGGTGTTGACCAGGTACTTCTGCATGTACGTGGTGAAGGTATAGAAGATCAGCGAACCGCCTGCGGTGTAACCGAGCACGGTGATGAAGGCCGCCGCGTGGTCGCGGAACAGGCCCTTGATGGTGCCGGCATCCTTGTCCTTGCGGGTTTCAGCGCTGCTGGTCTCATGCAGCGAGCGGCGCAGCATCAGCGAGATCAGCGCGGCGATGGCACCGACCACGAACGGAATGCGCCAGCCCCAGGCGCGCAGCTCTTCTTCAGTAAGCAACTGCTGCAGGATCACCACCACCAGCACCGCCAGCAACTGGCCACCGATCAGGGTCACGTACTGGAACGAGGCGAAGAAGCCGCGCTGGCCGCGCAGGGCCACTTCACTCATGTAAGTGGCAGTGGTGCCATATTCGCCGCCTACCGACAGGCCCTGGATCAGCCGGGCCAGCAACAGCAGCGCCGGGGCCCAGGTGCCGATGCTGGCGTAGGTAGGCAGGCAGGCGATCATCAGGGAGCCGAAGCACATCATCAGCACCGAGATCATCAGGGAATTCTTGCGACCATGGCGGTCAGCGAGGCGGCCGAAGATCCAGCCACCGATGGGGCGCATCAAAAAGCCCGCGGCGAATACGCCCGCCGTGTTCAACAGCTGCACGGTGGGGTCGTCGGAGGGGAAGAAAGCCGGGGCAAAGTAGATTGCGCAGAAGGCGTAGACGTAGAAGTCGAACCATTCCACCAGGTTGCCTGAAGAGGCACCAACGATAGCGAAGATGCGTTTGCTGCGTTCTTCGCCGGTGTAATAGGCTGAGGTCATGACGGTTTTACTCCTGGAGGGTCGCAGGTAATTCTAGACACACCTGGTAACACACTCGTTCCGCAATCTGGCTGGCAATTGGCCTTGTGTCTGGCAGGGCCGGCCTCTTCGCGGGTAAACCCGCTCCCACAGCGGGAGGCGTGGTCCCCCTGTGGGAGCGGGCGTGCCCGCGAAGAGGCCGGTACAGGTCAAACCCGCTCGATGGCCAGCGCCAAACCTTGGCCGACCCCCACACACATGGTCGCCAGGCCCTTGCGCCCACCACTCTTCTCCAGCTGGTGAAGCGCGGTCAGCACCAGACGCGCACCGCTCATGCCCAGCGGATGGCCCAAGGCGATGGCACCGCCGTTAGGGTTCACCTGCGGCGCATCGTCGGCCACACCCAGCTCGCGCAGCACCGCCAAACCTTGGCTGGCAAAGGCTTCGTTGAGCTCGATCACATCGAAATCATTCACCGCCATACCCAGGCGCTCGGTCAGCTTGCGCACCGCCGGCACCGGGCCAATACCCATCACCCGCGGTGCAACACCGGCACTGGCCATGCCCAGTACTCGGGCACGTGGGGTCAGGCCGTGCTTCTTCACCGCCTCGGCCGAAGCCAGGATCAGCGCCGCAGCACCGTCGTTAACGCCCGAGGCATTGCCAGCGGTGACGGTCTTGTCCGGGCCGTTGACCGGCTTGAGCCTGGTCAGGGCTTCCAGTGTGGTTTCCGGGCGCAGGTGCTCGTCATGCTCGACGATGGTCTCGCCTTTCTTGTGCGCGATACGCACCGGCACGATCTCTTCGGCGAAGAAGCCGGCGGCCTGGGCGGCAGCTGCCTTCTGCTGGCTGCGCAGGGCGAAAGCGTCCTGGTCAGCGCGCGAAACCTGGTAATCGTCGGCCACGTTGTCGGCAGTTTCCGGCATGGAGTGCACACCATACTGGCTCTTCATCAGCGGGTTGATGAAACGCCAGCCGATGGTGGTGTCTTCAAGCTTCATGTTGCGCGAATAGCCGCTTTCGGCCTTGCCCATGACGAACGGGGCACGCGACATCGACTCGACGCCGCCGGCAATCGCCAGTTCCATTTCGCCGCTGGCAATGGCGCGGAAGGCAGTGCCAACGGCATCCATGCCCGACGCGCACAAGCGGTTCAGGGTAACGCCCGGGATGCTCTCCGGCAGGCCGGCCAGCAGCAGCGCCATGCGCGCCACGTTGCGGTTGTCTTCACCGGCCTGGTTGGCGCAGCCGAAGAACACTTCGTCAACCTGATCCCACTGCACGCCGGGGTTGCGCTCGATCAGCGCCTTCAGCGGCACGGCGGCCAGGTCGTCGGCCCGCACGCCGGCCAGGGCGCCGCCGAAGCGGCCAATCGGGGTGCGGATGGCGTCACAGATGAATACGTCGCGCATCAGGCTTCTCCTGCCACCTGGCCATGGGCCACGGCGGTGCGGGCTTCGAGGTCACGCAGGGCGGACAGCTCGACTTCGGTAGGTTCGGCAGTGGTCTGCACATCATCGGCAAAGCGGATCGCCCAGCCAGTGGCAGCGATGATCTGCTCACGGGTCACGCCCGGGTGGATGGCGGTGACGACGAATTCATGGGTGCCGGCTTCCGGCTCCATGATGCACAGGTCGGTGATGATGCCGACCGGGCCATCGCCTGGCAGGCCAAGGCGTTTGCGCGAGTCGCCACCTTCACCGTGGCCAACCGAGGTGATGAAGTCCAGCTTGTCGACGAAGGCACGCGGCGACTGCTTGAGGATGATCAGCACCTGCTTGGCGGAACCGGCGATTTCCGGTGCGCCACCGGCACCCGGCAGGCGGGTTTTCGGGGCGTGGTAGTCACCGACCACGGTAGTGTTGATGTTGCCGAAGCGGTCGACCTGGGCGGCGCCAAGGAAGCCGACGTCGATGCGACCACCTTGCAGCCAATAGCGGAAGATCTCGCCGGTCGGCACCACGGTGTCAGCGGTTTCGGCCAGCTCGCCGTCACCGATCGACAGCGGCAGCACGCTTGGCTTGGCGCCGATCGGGCCGGATTCGTAGATCAGCACCACGTCAGGCGACGAGGTCAGGCGCGCCAGGTTGGCAGCCTTGGACGGCAGGCCGATGCCGACGAAGCACACAGCACCGTTGCGCAGGCGACGGGCTGCGGCGACGGTCATCATTTCGGAAGTGGAGTAGCTCATTGTGCGGCCTCCGCAGTGCTGGCCAGCTTGGCCTTGAATTCGTTGAAATCGGCAGTGCCACGGATGTAGGTGTCGATCCAGGCGGTGAACGATTCACGGCTACGCGCGATCGGGTCCCAGGCCTGGTAGAAGCGATTGTCACGCTCGTAGTAGCCGTGGGCATAGGACGGGTGCGCACCACCCGGTACCAGGCATACCGCGCTCAGCGCCCAGGTCGGCAGCACGCAGGCGTTCATCGGGGCCTGCAGGTCGTCGACGATTTCCTCGACGGTGACGATGCAGCGCTTGGCGGCCAGGGCGGCCTCCTTCTGCACACCGAGGATGCCCCACAGCAGCACGTTGCCTTTGCGGTCGGCCTTTTGCGCGTGGATCACGGTCACGTCCGGGCGTACCGAGGGCACGGCTGCCAGCACTTCACCAGTGAACGGGCAGGTGACGCTCTTGATCAGCGGGTTGACCTTCGGCAGGTCGGAGCCGGCGTAGGCACGCAGCACGGCGAACGGCAGGCCCGAAGCACCGGCGACATAGGCGTTGGCCAGGTCGGCGTGGCTGTGCTCTTCGATTTCGATGGCGTGTGGCCACTGCTTCTCGACGGCATCACGGAGGCGGTGCAGCGAACCGACACCCGGGTTACCACCCCAGGAGAAGATCAGCTTGCTGGCGCAACCGGCGCCGATCAGCTGGTCGTAGATCAGGTCCGGAGTCATGCGCACCAGGGTCAGGTCGCGCTTGCCCTGACGGATGATCTCGTGGCCGGCGGCTGTCGGGATCAGGTGAGTGAAACCTTCGAGGGCGACGGTATCGCCATCCTGGATGAACTGCTTCACGGCTTCGTGAAGCGGGAGAATTGCAGCCATTTGGAGACTCCTGGTCAGGGTGCTTCGGTAAGCTCAGATTAAGGAGACTCATGGGCGGCTTACAATCCGATAATCGACTATTCGTGCGATTATCGAACCAATTATTGCATCCCTACCTATCTCCCCTGGCTGCCCGTACAGACCTCATCGCCGGCAAGCCAGC
>NZ_JAMBDI010000039.1:208770-220849 GCF_036858055.1 Pseudomonas sp. SF2
GGCTTGCCGGCGATGAGGCCATTGCGTCAGGTCGCGTCAGCGTGGCTCACCAGCCCTTTCACGATCACACCCACGGTCGCCAGCCCCGCCGGCACCAGCAATGCCGTGAGCACCTGTTCGAAGGTCCAGCCCAGCCCCAGCAGCGTCGCACCACTCCAGGCGCCGAGAATCGCCCCGAAGCGGCCAATACCCAGCATCCACGATACGCCCGTGGCGCGGCTCTGGGTCGGATAGAAGCGCGCCGCCAGCGACGGCATCGCCGACTGGGCGCCGTTCACGCACATGCCGGCAACCAGCACCAGCGTGGCCAATACGGTGATATTGCCCAGGCTCTGCCCCACGGCGTAGGCGAAGACCCCGGCCAGCAGGTAGAAAATGCCGATCACCTTGTGCGGATTGAAGCGGTCCATGGCCCAGCCCACGCCGACGGCACTCAGCACGCCACCGAACTGGAACAGTGCGCCGATGAAGGCAGCCTGCTCCATGCTCGCACCGCTGTCGCGCATCAAGGTTGGCAGCCAGCTGGTCAGCAGATAGACGATCACCAGGCCCATGAAGTAGGTCAACCACAGCAGCATGGTGCCCATGCCGTAGGTGCCGGAGAAAATCAGCGCAAACACGTTGCGCGCGGCCACCGCCTTCTGTTCCGGCACGCTGAAGCTGCCCGCCTCGGCCACCACCTGTGGCGCGATGGGCGACAAGGTCTTGCGCACCTTGTCGGTGCCCCGGTTGCGCACCACCAGGAACCGCGCCGACTCCGGCAACCACACCATCAGCACCAGCGCCAGCAGCAACGGCAGCACGCCACCGATCACCAGCAGGCTGTGCCAACCGTAGGCAGGGATCATCTTGGCGGAAATGAAACCACCACCGGCCATACCCAGGTTGAAGCCACAGAACATGCTGGTCACCAGCAGCGACTTGAGGCGCTCGGGGGTGTATTCAGACAACAGCGTGGTGGCGTTGGGCATGCCTGCGCCAAGGCCCAGGCCGGTCAGGAAGCGCAATACCAGCAACTGGTCGACGTTGGTGGCGAAGGCCGAGGCCAGGCTGAAGCCGCCGAACACCAGTACCGCGCCCACCAGCACGCCCTTGCGGCCAAAGCGGTCGGCCAACGGGCCGGAGCCGAGGGCACCGAACACCATGCCGATCAATGCAGCACTCATGACCGGGCCGAGGCTGGCGCGGTCAATCCCCCACTCCTGCGACAGGGCCGGGGCGATGAAGCCCATGGCGGCGGTGTCCAGGCCATCGAGGAAGACGATCAGGAAGCACAACAGCACCACCCGCCACTGGTAGCGGGACAGCGGCTGCTGATTGATGAACGACTGGACGTCTAGGCTTTTGCCGACGTTGGTTTGCGCTTGGTTCATTATTGTTATCCAGAATGAGGGGCACAGCCAGGCCACTGCACACGATCAAACGGTACAGAGGACAATGGTTTGGGGGGAATGGAGCCGGCGTCAGCCTGGATACAACGGTACTGCGCACGGGTGCGGCCGCGGCAGCGAGGGGACAGTATTCATGGTAAGTGCCTCTTATGTTTTTCTTGTTCGGTCGGCATAGCCGACTGCGGAGACATTAATCAGCGGGCGGTGGAGGCGCAATTGACTGCGAACGACACTGTGCGTTTATCGCACAGGAAACGGTTTTGCCTGTTCCAGATTTGAAAGGGGGCGCTTTGCGGCCCCCTGCAGGCTCAGCCAAACAGCTGATGGCAAAGGTCCCGGCTAGCCGCCAGCAAAATCGGCAGGAACCGCTGCTCCAGCTCACTGCGCGTCACCCGCCCGACATGGGTACTCACATTCAACGCAGCCAACACCTGCCCCGAGGCGTCATACACCGGCACGGCAATCGAGCGCAGCCCCTGCTCCAGCTCCTGGTCCACCACGCACCAGCCCTGGGCACGCACCTGCTGGATACAGGCGAACAGCGACTCGGGGTCATGCAAGGTACGGCTGGTTCGCGCCTTCAGGTCGGCACGTTCCAGGTATTCACGCAGGCTGGTGTCATCCATGGCCGCCAACAGAATGCGCCCCATCGATGTGCAATAGGCCGGCAGGCGCCCGCCCACCGACAGGTCGACCGAGATCAGCCGCTCCACCGTGGCCGAACGGGCTATATAAAGAATGTCGTCACCTTCGAGCGTGGCCATGTTGGCCGCCTCGTGCAGCTGATCGCTGATGCGGTCCAGGTAAGGCTGGGCAGAAATCGCCAGCGGCGTCGACGACAGGTACGCATGCCCCAGCGTCAGCACTTTGGGCAACAGCGAATAGGTGCGCCCGTCGGTGGTGGCGTAACCCAGCTTGATCAGCGTGTGCAGGCAACGGCGCACCGCCGCCCGGGGGATTTCGGTGCGGTGGCTGATCTGGGCGATGGTCAGGTGGCGCTTGCGTTCCTGGAAGGCCTGGATCACAGCCAGGCCACGCGCCAGGGAGGTCATGAAGTCCGGGTCGCCGGTAAAGGCCTGGATGCGTTTGGCCGGGGAAGCCACGATCGGCGGTGCCAGGGCTGCCGAGGCAGATCGTGCCTGCTCTGGATTGGCCGACTCTGGATTGACGGAATCGTTGACCAGGGTTTCGTCACTCATCGCACACCTCAAAAAAACGCCCACTCGTGCGATTATCGAACAAACGGCCGATAATCGCAATTGACCGCTGACACTTTTACTTATACCTTTCTCCTGCCACTTGTGGCTTCTTTGGAGAGACTGGTCAGGTACCCACCGTAGAAGTCCCCAGGCAACGGCCTCGCCTTTTGGCGAGGCCGTTTTTCATTACCCTCCCGGTCAACGGACCCGCTACTGCATTGCAGCGAACTTTTGTCCGTCTTGCCTTTCAAACTTGCACGAAAGGCCCAAACTGTTGTCGGACGCATCCCGTTACTTGCGTCAGGTGATGTAAGGGTTGGGTAAACAACGATGTTCGACGCAATATCGGTTGCTATAATCGATTGCGCAGGCCTCGACGATGCCGTGGTAACGGAACCTTCCGCTGTATCAAGCCGTTGCGGCCAGCAAGGCATGTGCACGCGGTACAACGCACAACAACACTCATCGAACTTGATTCAGGTACTACTGTGACGAAAGATGAACTGCGCGCGGAACTCGAGCGCCAGGCGGAGCGTTACAAGGATGTTTACGGTGGTGAAGTCACCACTTACGCTGCACAACCGGACCCGGAACGCAAACCTTGGCGCAAGCGTGCCAGCGTGCGCGACCAGGCCTTCAGCCAGGAACTGGAACGTATGGAAAAGGAACTGCGCAGCGACAATCCCTGACTCACGGGACCACGCCAGCGCGTCGCCGCCCGGCCAGCCGGGCGCGGTCGATCTTTACTGTCAGGCCGAAGATGAAATGGAATCACACAAATTTCATACGACCGTTTGAATAGTAGGGAAGCGGCTTTTTCTCCATCATTTTGCCGGTTTTAGCCAGATTTCGCGATTTTTCGCAGACATTTCCCTGCCTGCACGCCCTGACATGCACATCGTGCTCACGTCAGGAAGATTGCCGTCGGTCTGTCGCAGATGCATCGATTGCCAACGTTTTCTGGCATAATCCCGCCCCCCTAAGACCGCCAGACAACCTTCATGATCGAATTATTCAGCGGACTGGATGCCTGGGTGTTGGTGAGCCTGCTGCTCGCCTTGACCTTCGTACTCGCCTTCGAGTTCATCAATGGCTTTCATGACACCGCCAATGCGGTAGCTACCGTCATCTATACCAAAGCCATGCCGCCGCACCTCGCCGTGTTCTTCTCCGGCGTGTTCAACTTCCTTGGCGTTCTGCTCGGCGGTGTCGGGGTGGCCTATGCCATCGTGCACCTGCTGCCGGTAGAGCTGCTGATCAATGTGAACACCGGACACGGCCTGGCCATGGTCTTCTCGCTGCTGGCTGCGGCCATCACCTGGAACCTGGGCACCTGGTACTTCGGTATCCCCGCCTCCAGCTCGCACACGCTGATCGGCTCCATCCTCGGTGTCGGCCTGGCCAATGCCCTGATCAACGACATCCCGCTGGGCGACGGTGTCAACTGGCAGAAGGCGATCGACATCGCCATGTCGCTGGTGGTCTCGCCCATGGCCGGCTTCGCCGTTGCAGCACTGGTGCTGATCGGCCTGAAGTGGTGGCGCCCGCTGTCGAAGATGCACAAGACCCCCGAGCAGCGCCGCAAGCTCGACGACAAGAAGCACCCGCCGTTCTGGAACCGCCTGGTACTGGTGGTTTCGGCCATGGGCGTGAGCTTCGTGCACGGTTCCAACGACGGCCAGAAAGGCATCGGCCTGATCATGCTGGTGCTGATCGGTATCGTCCCGGCCAAGTTCGTCCTCGACCTGAACAGCACCACCTACCAGATCGAGCGTACCCGCGACGCCACCCTGCACATGAGCCAGTTCTACCAGCGCAACGCCGCCACCCTGGGCGAGTTCCTGGCACTGGGCAAGGCCAAGTCCAGCGACCTGCCGGAGCAGTTCAGCTGCAACCCGCAGCAGACCGAGCCGACCATTGCCGCGCTGCAGTCCTCGCTGCAAGGCGTTACCGACTACCACAGCCTGAGTGCCGACAAGCGTGTCGAAGTGCGTCGCTACCTGCTGTGCCTGGACGACACGGCGAAGAAGGTCGGCAAGCTGCCGGGCCTGGAAGCCCGTGAAAAGGCCGACCTGGAAAAACTGCGCAAAGACCTGACCGCCACCACCGAGTACGCCCCGTTCTGGGTGATCGTGGCCGTCGCCCTGGCCCTGGGCCTGGGTACCATGGTCGGCTGGAAGCGCGTGGTACTGACCGTTGGCGAGAAGATCGGCAAGCAGGGCATGACCTATGCCCAGGGCATGTCGGCGCAGATCACCGCGGCTTGCGCCATCGGCATGGCCAACATCTTCGCCCTGCCGGTATCGACCACCCACGTGCTGTCGTCCGGCGTGGCCGGTACCATGGTTGCCAACAAGAGCGGCCTGCAAGGCGGCACCGTGAAGACCATCCTGCTGGCCTGGGTACTGACCCTGCCTGCGTCGATGGGCCTGGCGGCCGGCCTGTTCTGGCTGGCGTCCAAAGCCATTGGCTGAGTGATACGGTTCTGAAAGAGGCGGCCTTCGGGTCGCCTTTTTTCTGTAGCGGCCCCTTCGCGGGTAAACCCGCTCCCACAGCTCATGCACAGCTCTTGATATCTGTGGAGAACCTGTGGGAGCGGGTTTACCCGCGAAGAGGCCGCTACAGGCAACCTACCTTTTCTTGCCCCCCAGCAACGACCCCATCAAGCCCCGCACCAACTGGCGCCCCAACTGGTTGGCCGCCTGGCGCACCGCCGACTTGATCGCCTGCCCCGCCGCACTCTGCAAGAACTCACCGGCCTTGTCGGCAAAGCTCTCCTCATCCGCCTTGGGTTGCGGCGCCGGCTCCACCGGTTCGCCCTTGCGCTGGGTCAGCATCTCATAGGCCGACTCACGATCCACCGGCTTGTCGTAACGCCCCGCCAGCGGCGAAGCGGCAATCAGCGCACTGCGCTCAGCCCCGCTCAACGGCCCGATACGCGTCTGCGGTGGTGCAATCAGTACCCGTTGCACCATCGCAGGCGTGCCCTTCTCTTCCAGCGTCCCCACCAGCGCCTCGCCAATCCCCAGCTCGGTCAGCACCGCCAGGGTGTCGAACGCCGGGTTGGGGCGGAAGCCATCGGCCACCGCCCGCAGCGACTTCTGCTCTTTGGCGGTAAATGCCCGCAAGCCATGCTGAATGCGCAAGCCCAACTGGGCCAGCACCGCATCCGGCAAGTCCCCCGGCGACTGGGTGACGAAGTACACCCCCACGCCCTTGGAGCGGATCAGCCGCACCACCTGTTCCAGGCGATCCTGCAATGCCTTGGGCGTATCGTTGAACAGCAAGTGCGCTTCATCGAAGAACAACGCCAGTACCGGCTTGTCGGCATCGCCGCGCTCGGGCAACTGCTCGAACAACTCGGCCAGCAGCCACAACAGGAAGGTCGCGTACACCTTGGGCGCCTCGTGCACCAACCGGCTCGCGTCCAGCAGGTGGATACGCCCACGGCCGTCCGGGTCTGGCCGCAAGAGGTCCTCGAGCTGCAAGCCAGGTTCACCGAACAGCGCCTCGGCGCCCTGCTGCTCCAGGGTAGCCAGCCGGCGCAACAGGGCCTGGGTGGAGGCCGTGGTCATCAGCGCACTGTCTTCGCCCAGCAGTTGCGGGTTGTCCTTCAGGTGCGCGAGCAGCGCCTTGAGGTCCTTGAGGTCGAGCAGCAGCAGGCCTTCGCGGTCGGCCACCTTGAACGCCGCAAACAGCGCCGCCTGTTGACTGTCGGTCAGCTCCAGCAAGTTGCCCAGCAGCAGCGGCCCCATTTCACTGAGGGTGGTGCGCAGCGGGTGGCCGGACTGGCCCGCAATGTCCCACAGGCTCACCGGGTAAGCCTGCGGCCTGTGCCCTAGCCAGGGCATGCCGGCGATACGCTCGGCTACCTTGCCCTGCGGCGCACCAGCAGCGCCCAGGCCGCACAGGTCGCCTTTGACATCGGCGGCGAACACGGCCACCCCCGCATCACTGAACGCTTCCGCCAGATGCTGCAGGGTGACGGTCTTGCCAGTACCCGTCGCACCCGCCACCAGGCCATGGCGGTTGGCCAGCCTCATCGCTTGCCCAACTGGCTGGCCATCCGGGCCAGCGCCTACAACGATGGTCGAAAATTCCGACATCTCTTTAATCCTCTGCTCAAGCTTTGCCTTAATTCGGCCGATACCTGTGGGTGATATTCGCCTTAATAGAGAGGGACAACCGAAAAGGGACTTTTCGGGATGTTGCACTGCATTGTGACTCCACGGGTGCAAACGCCTGATATAAAACCTTAGCGGAACCGATTACGCCATGAACAAAAGCCTTCGTTTCAGCCACAAGATTCTTTTGGCCGCATCACTGATCGTGATACTCGCCTTCAGCCTGTTCACGCTCTACAACGATTACCTCCAGCGTAATGCGATCCGCGAGGACCTGGAAAACTATCTGGCTGAAATGGGCGCCTCCACTTCAACCAACATTCGCAACCTGTTCGAAGGCCGTATCAAGCTGGTGGAAAACCTGGCACAGAACATTGCCCAGAACCCGACAAACGCCGAAACCCTGTTGGGCCAGAATGCACTAATCTCAAGCTTTCTCACGGTATACGTGGGCAAGGTCGACGGCGGCTTCAGCGTGCGCCCGGACACGAAGATGCCCGACGGCTACGACCCACGCACCCGCCCCTGGTACAAGGACGGCATGAACGCCGCCGGTGCGATCCTGACCGAGCCGTACATCGACATGGCCACCAACAAGATGGTCATCGGCATCATCGACAAAGTGTCCAGTGGTGTCGGTGTGGTCGGTGGCGACCTGGCCCTGGACGGCCTGGTGCAGATCATCAACTCGCTGAACTTCGGCGGCATGGGCTACGCCTTCCTGGTCAACGACCAGGGCAAGATCCTGGTGCACCCGGACAAAGACCTGGTGATGAAGTCGCTGTCGGACCTGTTCCCGCAGCACACGCCGAAACTGACCGGTGAGCTGACCGAAGTGCAGAGCGAAGGCCAGGCCCGCCTGCTGACCTTCACTCCGATCAGCGGCCTGCCGTCGGCCAACTGGTACATCGGCCTGTCGGTGGACAAGGACAAGGCCTTCTCGATGCTCAGCACCTTCCGCACCTCGGCGGTGATCGCCACGCTGGTAGCGGTGGTGATCATCATCGGCCTGCTCGGCCTGCTGATCCGCGTGCTGATGCAGCCGCTGCACACCATGACCCGCGCCATGGAAGACATCGCCGAAGGTGAAGGCGACCTGACCAAGCGCCTGCGCATCCACAACCACGACGAATTCGGCATCCTGGGCAGCGCCTTCAACCGTTTCGTCGAGCGTATCCACAACTCGATCCGCGAAGTGTCCTCGGCCACCGAACAGGTCAACGAAGTGGCCCTGCGGGTCATCAGTGCCTCGAACTCGTCGATGACCAACTCCGACGAGCAGTCCAACCGCACCAACAGCGTAGCCGCCGCCATCAACGAACTGGGCGCCGCCGCCCAGGAAATTGCCGGCAACGCCGCCCAGGCTTCGCAGCACGCCAGCTCGGCGCGGTTGCTGGCCGAGGAAGGGCAACAGGTGGTGGAGCGCAACATTGCGGCGATGAACCGCCTGTCCGACCTGATCGTCACCTCCAGCGCGCACATCGAGACGCTGAACAGCAAGACCGTCAACATCGGCCAGATCCTCGAAGTGATCACCAGCATTTCCCAGCAGACCAACCTGCTGGCGCTGAACGCGGCCATCGAAGCGGCCCGTGCCGGTGAAGCCGGGCGTGGTTTTGCCGTGGTCGCCGATGAAGTACGCAACCTGGCGCACCGCACCCAGGAGTCAGCGCAGCAGGTGCAGACCATGATCGAAGAACTGCAGGTTGGCGCCCGCGAGTCGGTCGAAACCATGGACCAGAGCCAGCGTCACAGCCAGGACAGCATGCAGATCGCCAACCAGGCCGGTGAGCGGCTGGACAGCGTTACCGTACGTATCGGCGAGATCGACGGCATGAACCAGTCGGTGGCCACCGCCACCGAAGAGCAGACCGCCGTGGTCGAGGCGATCAACATGGATATCAACGAGATCAACATGCTCAACCAGGAAGGCGTGGAAAACCTGCAGGCCACCCTGCGCGCCTGCTCCGACCTGGAGCAGCAGGCCGGCCGCCTGAAGCATCTGGTGGGCAGCTTCCGCATCTGATCACACACCGCGTCGCCCGCTTCCACAGCAACTGCACAGCCCCTGAGGCCTGTGTAATTCCCGTGGGAGCGGGCAAGCCCGCGAAGAAGCCCACATCGTTCCCCCGCCTTACCCTGCCCCACCCAACCCCGATCGAACAAACTATCCTTCTGATAGGTCAACCTTTAGGCGCGTCATCGCCGGCCCGCTAGCGCCGGATGACGGACCCGAAGACGATCCCGGAGGGATGCTGATCGTGCACATCGCCGACATCACCATGTTCTACGCCCCCGCCAGCGGCGGCGTACGTACCTATCTTGATGCCAAACACCACCGCCTCGACGCCATCCAGGGCGTGCGCCACAGCTTGCTGATACCCGGTGCCAGCGCGCAACACGCCGATGGTATCTACCAGGTACCCGCACCACCGCTGCCGTTCGGCAATGGCTACCGCTTCCCGGTGCGCCTGGCCCCCTGGTGCAATGTACTGCGCAGGCTCAAACCCGACCTGATCGAAGTCGGCGACCCCTACCTGACCGCCTGGGCTGCGCTGGAGGCCCGACGCAAGCTCGATGTGCCGGTGATCGGCTTCTACCATTCCGATCTGCCGCTGCTGGTCAGCAACCGCATGGGCAACTGGTTCACCCCTAACGTTGAAGCCTATGTCAGCAAACTGTACGGCAATTTCGACCGGGTCCTGGCCCCAAGCCAGGTCATGGCCGACAAGCTGCGCCGCCTCGGGGTGCGCGATGTGCATGTGCAGCGCCTGGGCGTGGACCTGGCCACCTTCCACCCCAGCCGGCGCGACCCGCAGCTGCGTGCCGAACTGGGCATTGCCGACACCAGTCGCCTGCTGATCTACGCCGGCCGTGGCTCACGGGAAAAGAACCTGCCGGTGCTGCTCGACTGCATGCAGCACCTGGGCCACCCCTACCACCTGTTGCTGGTGGGCTCGAACATGCCGGCCAACGTACCCCAGAACGTCAGTGTGATCGACCACTTCTGCCCGGCGCCGGAAGTCGCCCGGCTGATGGCCAGCGCCGACCTGCTGGTACACGCCGGCGACCAGGAAACCTTCGGCCTGGTCATTCTCGAAGCAATGGCCAGCGCCACACCGGTGGTGGCCGTGCGCGCCGGGGCCTTCGGCGAAATCGTCAACGAACAGTGCGGGCGCCTGTGCCGCCCCAACGATAGCCAGGCCATGGCGACGGCCGTACAAGAGGCGTTCGAGGCCGGCGTGCGCAAACTCGGGGCACAGGCCCGTCGCCATGCCGAGCAGCACTATTCCTGGGACAACGTGGTCGCCGGCCTGCTGCAGCACTACCAGGCCGTGCTCGGCCACCAGCCGCAGGTTCGTGCCCATGGCTGAGCCACTGCCAGCGTCGCGCAGCCTGATGCTGGTGCTGCACGATGTAGCACCCGAGACCTGGCCCGACTACCAACCCTTCGTCCAGGCCATCGACGCCATCGGCGGCATCCCCATGACCTGGCTGGTAGTGCCGGACTTTCATCACCGCAACGCGCTGCAGCGCTCGCCCACCTTCTGTCGCTTGCTCGAACGGCGCCTGGCCCGTGGCGACGAGCTCGCCCTGCACGGTTTCTACCATGCCGACAACGGCCCGCCACCGCGCACGCCCGGCGAATACTTCATGCGCCGCATCTATACCCATGAAGGTGAGTTCTACGCCCTCGACCGGCAGCAGGCCCTGCAACGCCTGGCGCAAGGCCTGGCCCTGTTCGGCCAGCAGGGCTGGCCAGTGGCCGGCTTCGTCGCGCCCGCCTGGCTGATGAGCGAAGGCACCCGCCAGGCCTTGCGCTGCCTGCCGCTGCGCTACACCAGCACCCCACAGCACCTGTACCGCTTGCCAGACTTTACCGCGATCAAGGCTCCTGGGCTGGTCTGGAGCGCCCGCAGCGCCTGGCGTCGCGGCCTGTCACGGGTGCTGTGCGACTGGCAATGCCGGCGCTGGCGCGACGCCGAGACCCTGCGCCTGGGCCTGCATCCGGTGGACATGCGCCATCGCGCATCGCGCGACTATTGGCTGAACACCGTGCGCACCCTGCTGGCACAGGGCCGCGAGCCCCTGACCAAGTCCACCTGGCTCGACCGCCAGGCCAGCGCATGAGCCGTCTGGCCTGGCTGGCCCTGGCACTGCTCGGCGCCGTGCTGGTGCCGGCCCTGCTCGGTGGCAGTGAGCTGCTGCCAAGGCTGCAGCGCTTCGCACCCAGCCTGATGCTGACCTTGCTGGGCATGATCCTGCTGTGCTGGGTCATCAACGCCATTCGCCTGCGCCTGCTGCTTGGCCAGCAAGGGGCAAGGCTTGGGCGCCTGCGTAGCCTGGGCGTGGTGATGGCCACCGAGTTCGCCATCTGTACCACCCCCGGTGGCAGCGGTGGCCCCTTGACCCTGATGGCCCTGCTGGCACGCGACCGTATCGGCCCGGCGCGCAGCGGCGCGGTGTTTGCCATGGACCAGTTGAACGACCTGGTGTTCTTTTTCTGCGCGATGCTGGCGATTGCCGGCTATGCGCTGTTCCACAGTCTGGGCCGCAGCCAGGAGAGCATGTTACTAGGTAGCGCGTTGCTGCTGTGCACGGCATTGGCCGGGGTGATCGGCCTGTTGCGCTACCGGCGCACGGTGATGCGCGTGAACGGCAGATTGCTGCGCCGGCTGGGCATGAGCCGACAGCGCAAGCGCCGCTGGGCGCGCAAACTGCTGCGCTTCATCGACGCACTGGCGCAGACCTGGCGCCTGCCCAAGCGCACGCTGACCCTGGTGTTCACCCTGACCTGCGCCCACTGGGGCCTGCGCTACAGCGTGTTGTACCTGGTATTGAGAGGGTTGGGGGTAGACCTGGCGTGGATCCCCAGCTTCCTGGTGCAGATGCTGTCGCTCAGTGCCGGCCAGTTCAGCCTGCTGCCTGGCGGTGCCGGTGCCGCCGAGCTGACTTCGGCCAGCCTGCTGACGCCACTGGTGGGCAGTTCGACCGCGGCTGCGGCGATCCTGATATGGCGGGCGGTCACTTACTACTTTTATCTGCTGGCGGGTGGGCCAGTGTTCGTGTGCCTGCTGGCGCGCCCGCTGCTGGAGCGCTGGCGGCGTCAGGCGGGTTGAGCTGCTGCCAAAGTTCGGCAGCGCCGGGGAAATCGGTGCCATCGGTGTCGGCCAGTGCTTCAGGGTCGTAGCGCGCCAGGCAGCCTTCACCGAGGGTGGGTGGGGGTGAGGCGGTGGGGTTGTTGCGGGTCTTGGCCATTGCGTATCCCTCAGGATTGCCGGGGACGCCTTGCGCCCCTTTCGCGACACAAGGCCGCTCCCACATGGAATGGGGCGCACCTCACTTTGAACTGCGCCCCTGATGT
>NZ_JAMBDI010000004.1:0-128565 GCF_036858055.1 Pseudomonas sp. SF2
CTGTTTGGCTCGGCGGTGCCGTTGAGTACGGCGCCATTGCTCGGGTTGACCACCGGCGCAGCGGGTGCGAGCGCATCCACCGTGGTACTGCCCTGCGGGCCGGTATTGCCGGCCGGGTCCTGGGCCACGGCGTTGACCACCGTGCCGTTGGCCAGCGGTGTGGCCGGGGTAAAGGTCCAGTCACCGTTGCCGTCGGCAATAGTCTGGCCGATCGGGTTGCCGCTGCCATCGGTCAGGGTCACGGTGCTGCCCGGTTCTGCGGTGCCACTGATCGTGGTGCCATTGCTGGCGTTGACCACTGGTGCGGCCGGGGCCTGCGAATCCACTGTGGTGCTCGACGGAATACTGCTGTTGCCGGCTGCGTCCTGGGCCACCACATTGATTACTGTGCCATCAGCAATCGGCGTGGCCGGGGTGTAGGTCCAGTTGCCACTGCCATCGGCCGTCACCTGGCCGATCGGATTACCGCTGCCATCGGTGAGGGTCACGGTGCTGTTCGGCTCAGCGGTACCGCTGATCTCGGTGCCGTTGCTCGGGTCGACCGAGGGGGCCGACGGCGCCACGCCATCGATAATGGTGCTGGCGGGCGGGCTGCTGTTGCCGGCGGCATCCTCGACCACCGCGTTGACCACCGTGCCATCAGGCAGTTGGCTATCCGTGGGATACGACCAGTTGCCATTGCTGTCGGCTGTAGTGTGGCCGATGGGATTGCCGTTGCCATCGGTGAGGACCACAGTGCTGCCTGGCTCGGCGGTGCCGCTGAGGCTGCTGCCATCGCTCAGGTTGATGGTGGGCGCGCCCGGGGCCACGCCGTCCACGGTGGTGCTGCCCTGTCCGCTGGTGTTGCCGGTCGGGTCGGTTGCCGTGGCGTTGACCACGGTACCGTTGGCCAGCGGCGTGCCGGGGGTGAAACTCCAGTTGCCGCTGCCATCGGCGGTGATCTGGCCGATCGGATTGCCGCTGCCATCGGTCAGGGTCACGGTGCTGCCCGGCTCGGCGGTACCGCTGAGTTCGGTACCGTTACTCGGATTGATCACCGGTGCCGACGGCGCCACGCCATCGATGATGGTACTGGCGGGCGGGCTGCTGTTACCGGCGGCATCCTCGACCACCGCCTTGACCACCGTGCCATCTGGAAGCCGGGTGTCCGGGGTGTATGACCAGTTACCGTTGCCGTCGGCGGTAGTCTGGCCGATAGGGTTACCGTTGCCGTCGGTGAGCACCACGGTGCTGCCCGGCTCGGCGGTACCGCTTAGGCTGGAACCATTGCTCGGGTTGATCTGCGGCGCATCAGGAAAGTCAGGGGCCTGCACGGTCACGGGCGGGCTGCTGTTGCCGGCCGGATCGGTCACCACTACAGAAACCGTTTCGCCGTTGGTCAGTGGCGGGTTCAGCGGAATCTGGAAGTTGCCATCAGGGCCGACCACCACGCTTACATCCGTTTGCCCGTCGCCGTTGCTGTCGACGCCCACGGTGGCGCCCGGCTCGGCCTTGCCGCTGATGCTGCTGCCATCCGTGGCAATCTGCAGGCCGCTAGCCGGGGCCGGGGCCGTGGTGTCAGGCGGCACGCTGCCTTCACCACTGCCACCGCCACCACCACCATCGTTGCTATTGGCGATCGCAACGCCGCCACCGATGATCGCTGCGCCGGCCAGCAGTGCACCGCCAGGGCTCAGCCCGGCAACGGTGCTGTCGGCAGCAGTGAGCGAGTCGAACCCGGCAAGGCTTTCCTGGGGCACATAACCCGCCACCAGCGGCCCATCGGCAGCAACCGGCGGCAAGTCGACGGCCAGTAGTTTGTCCCGGTCAACCAGATACAACTGGCTTGCAGGCTGCCCCTCGACATAGAAGTTGGCAATGCGCAGGCTTTCGCCGGACTTCAGTTGTACGATCAGATCGGGACCGCTTTTTGTGTAGCCCGTCACGCTTTCAGGAGCAATATCCAGAACAACGTTACTGCTCTGGGTGAGTGTCAGTATTCCGTTGTTGGGGATTGCGATGGGGGCGGCAGAAGAAACACTTTGAGCGAGGGGAGATACCTTGGCCTGAATCGACATACCTGACAGTCCCTTTGTCAACAGCACGACCGAGCAGTCGCACTCGTATTTCCAGAAATAGCATGCCCTCCCTAAAACGCCAGTCGGTTTTCTATAAATAACTCGGAAAGACTTACAACGCTGACGACTACACCAACACGGCGACCCGAGTGTCCTGCTATTCCGAATTAAATAGTCACAAATAGTTTCTTGATCAATAAAATAAAGTTGACCTTATTTGGGAAAGCGTACGTAAAAGTACCTTCGGCCATGTTGATGGATGCAAACGGATGGCACTTCCCGGTCAGACCCACTCAACTGGACGCAGGCAAAAAATTGGCAGTCTCCTGGCCAAACTTGAGTTTGGCCACTTTGCTCAGAGACCAGCCACTGGTTTTGAACACATCAGCGCGGCGTCCAGCAGCCTGCCGTGGTCGTACCAGGCATCGCGTTGATAAGCCCTGAACTGTTGCCGGGCTCCCGTGCCCCGCACCTCGACCAAGCCACCCGCCTTGTTGGGGTCGGTGCTATCGACGAACAGTTTGACCGAGTTGTCACCATCGACCTGGTAGGTTTTCACACGCCCTGGAAGTTCGCTTTTGACGCACCCCAGGTACGCCGGCGTACTTCTTTCCGTGGCTCCGGACGCATACCCATGGCCCTCACGCACATCGGGGTCATGTGCGCAGCCTGCCATGAACAGTGTGGCGAAAGTAGACATCAGTATTGCGCCTGCTACCGACCTTGAGCTCTTCACGCGACACACTCCTGCTACCCCATCGAGTAACCTGGTAAAGTGTTGCCAAGCCGCATGCCCTTTTTTTGTTTTGGTTTGCCCATGTTACTGCTCAATGTCACCCGGGCATTAGGCTTGTTTGCTATATCGGTTCAAGGGGCGGGCTCTCCCCGCGAAGATAACCTGGTTCGTGGGTTACTCGGCATGTTCCAGATCGGCCAGCCTGGGCGAGCTTCCCTTGTTTTCCAGTGGGCTCGCACAGGCATGGCCGCAAGCGCATGGTCTTCTTGCGCGAGATTTCAGCTGGCGCTCGACTCGGGGCCTGCAGTGCCGTGTGGCCATGAACCCGACAGAGAGCGGGCAAGGCTTGCCCGAGCCGGGTTGTCACCCTGCCGAAGCCCCCGATTTCGGGTGCAACTGGGCCCACAAACGGGGATCAGGCGATGGCCTTCAGAAACACAAACGTCGCTGCCAGATCCAGGACCAGCACAGCAACCACAACGAAGATCATGTAGTAGCGGTCATTCTGAGTCATTTCTGCGTACCCCGCATGATCGATGCCTCAGGGTCGCAGCAATTCCCGTTCCAACATCCTGACACTGGACTGTCCCGCAAAGCGCTACATACAAGCTAAGCTCCACGTTCGGGCGCTTTTTCGATGGCCTCAGTACCCTGCATCTGCATCGTCGCTCTAGCGATCCATACCATCTGGCCAGAACCGGCCTTGAAGAGGATGCACCCATGGCGACAATCGAGACTCAAGCCCTAGCACAAGGGCTCTCGCAAGTAGAAAACAGCTGGCAAAAATATGTAGTTTCCCAAAAAAAAGCTGAAGGCCTGAACGGAGACGAGCTGAAGGCAGCCCTGAAAGCAAGTGCGCAGAACTATAAAAGATTCCAGAATCACAGCCAGCAATTTTATGCCGAGGTTCGCAAACGGGTGACGGATGCCGAAAAGCTGGAACACGACATGAAGCTTTATCCTCACCACTACACTTAAAGGGTTTGTTTGCGCTTATGTCCCAGGGGGCACGGCATTTTGCATTCCCTCCCTGGTGCCCTCGGGGGCGGGTTCAGGCCGACCTGGCCTGACGGATGGGCAGTTCGACCCTGAATGTCGTACCGACACCCACCTCGCTGTCTACGCGGATCTCGCCACCATGACGCTTGATGATTCCGTACGAAAGTGACAATCCCAGCCCGGTGCCCTGGCCGATGGGCTTCGTCGTGTAGAACGGATCGAAGATCTTTTGCAGGCTTTCGGCAGGAATGCCACACCCATTGTCTGCAACTTCGATCCACACCCAATTGTCACTGGCGCCGGTTCGCAGGGTAATTCTGCCACGCTCGGCGCCCATCGCCTGGGTGGCATTGACCAGCAGATTCATGATTACCTGATTGATCTGCGAAGGCAGGCACTCGACCTGCGGCAATGCGCCGTAATTCTTGACAAGGTCTGCCTTGTGCCTGAGTTCGCTGGCAACAATGTTCAATGTTGACTCTATGCCTTGATGCAGGTCTGCCAGTTGCCAGTCATGGCTGCTGTCTACTCGTGAAAAGTCCTTGAGGTCCTTGACGATCCGCGCAACGCGGCTGATACCGTCCTTGGATTCGCGGATCAGCGCCGGAATGTCCTCCAGCAAGTAGTCCAGCTCGATTTCCGTGCGCAATTTCGCCAGCTCCGCGCTGAGCCCGTTCGGAATCAGGGTATTTTCCGCGTCAGCATATGCCTTGAGCATGTCCTGCAAACGGTTGAAATAATCATCCAGTGCGCCGAGGTTGGACGAGACAAAACCAATCGGGTTATTGACCTCATGGGCGACGCCGGCTGCCAGCTGACCGAGCGAGGCGAGCTTTTCCGACTGGACCAACTGGTTTTCGAGTTGCCGGCGTTCATCCACCTCGCGCTGCAGTGCAGCGCTGGCTTGGGTGAGTGCCTGGGTGCGCCGTTCAACCCGCTGTTCCAATTCGTCGTTGGCGCTCACCAGCGCTCGGTTTACACGGTTAATTTCGGCATAGCTGCGCATTAGCCATATCCCCATGTACAGCAACAGCAACACCAGCAGGGTGGAAAACACCAGCAGGTAGAAATGGTATCGCTGAGCCGTTAGCGCTGCTGCTTGCTCGTCGCGGTCCAGCATCAGGGCAATGGCGTCCAGGCGCTCGGCGATCGGAACCGCCTCGATCGCTTCAAGCAGCTGATCGACCTTGGGTTGCTCACGAAGAATCAACTCTATGTGTTTGCTGATGGTATCGATAGGCACCTGAAAGTCGACAGGCAAGCGCTCCTTGTTGACCGAAAGATTGTTGAGTCCAACCAGGATGTCGGCAGCTTTTTCATCGGTTGTGGTCTGGGCAAACTCAAGGCTGCTTAGCATCAAGTCATAGGTATCGCTGGTGATTCTGCGCAGGCGCAGTGTATCGGCATCGACCAATTGACGAAGGTGCACCTGTATTACATCCGCTGCAGCCGGGAGAAAAGCCAGGGAGTTTCGCAGGATCGCATTGTGCGACTTGAAGCGCGAGACCAGCAGCACCTTGTCGTCGAAGGCTTGTTGGTAATCGCGAAAGGCCGTTTGCCAGGCAAGCATATCTGTTTGCGGGTGACGCCCCTCCAGCGTGCCGAATTCCCGCCAAAGACGTTTCATTTCCAGCAGCGGCAGCACCAGCGGGTCATAGTTGTAATTGGTAGTGGTGCGCGACTTGAGCACTGCGCCTTCCCACTGGGCATCGTACTGCTTGATCTGGCGAATCAGATCACGCGCCTGGGCGTAGGTACCATTCTCATCGGATTTGGACATCCAGTACAAATAGACCAGCACCGACGCCAGCGACATGGCACATGTAGCCAACAGCAGAAGACTGCGCCGCGCGTTCAATCTCATAGCGGCTTACCCTCCCACTGACCAGTGAGCGTCTGCAGAAACTTGATGATCAGCGCTTTATCATCGCCGCTCGGATTACGTCCCAACTGATAATGAAACATGGCATCGACAGCGGCTTCCAGGGTAGGCGCCGAACCGTCATGAAAGTAAGGGGCAGTGACCGCTACGTTTCGCAGGCTGGGAACTTTGAACAGATAGAGGTCATCCGGATCACCGGTCACGTTGTAGTGCCCCCGATCCACCTCGGCAACATTGCCACGGTTGGCGAAGTAGTCATCGAAAACACCGAACTTCTGCAGCATATTGCCGCCGATGTTCACGCCCTGATGGCAGGCTATGCAACCGTATTCCTGGAAGCGCTGATAGCCATGCTTCTCTTCCAGGCTGAGGCTGCTGGTATCCCCCTTCAGATAGCGATCGAAGCGTGAATCGGGTGTCAGCAAGGTACGCTGGTACGTGACGAGGGCATCCCTGGCATCGAGGGTAGTCACTGGCTTGCCATAGGCTTGGGCAAAACCAGCCTGGTAGGCCGGATCGCCAGCAATTCGTTGAACCACGGCAGACCAGCCATCTCCTTTGTCGTCCGCACTGCCGGTTGCCAGGTGCACCAGGCCGTCAAACGATTGCGCACGCCCATCCCAGAACTGCAGGAAGTTCAGGCTGGCGTTAAAAACGCTGGGGGTGTGAACTGCCAAGGGCTTGCCATCTGCACCAGGCGAGCGCACCTGCCCGTCCGCGCCACCACGGTCCAGGCGATGGCAATCAGCACAGGACTGGCTGTTATCGGGGGACAAACGCGGGTCATTGAACAGTTTGCGTCCCAGCTCCACCCGGGCAGGGTCAAGCTCAGGCACCGCCGGCAATGGCGTCAACGGCCCACCGATGCTCTGGGCAAACGCCAATGCTGGCAAAACCACAAGCATCGCGGAAACGATGCGAACCTGCAGACAGATCGGCACAGCGCAACCCTCCCTGGCGAGAAGCACCTGTCTCCGAGCATAGTGAGGCCAACCGACAAAAGCTAACAGCCGGGGCAAATATCATCTAGGCTGTGGCCAGGGACTAGTCTGGCTGAGACCGGCAAGGAGGGACCCATGGAGCTACCCGTTACCGATGGCACAGCAGACAAAGCCGTGATACTTCTGGTTGACGACGAACCCTCGATTCTCAACAGCCTTCGTCGTCTGCTACGCAACCAACCCTACGAACTCCTCCTCGCTGAAAACGGCGCCGATGCCTTGCAGTTACTCCAGCAGCGCCCGATCAACCTGGTGATGAGTGATGCACGCATGCCAAACATGGACGGGGCCACGCTGCTGGCGCACGTACATGAGCGTTTTCCCGACACGTTGCGCATTCTGCTTACGGGTTACGCTGACACGGACACCATCGCAAAAGCCATCAATGATGGGCATATCTATCGTTACATCAGCAAACCCTGGAATGATGAAGAGCTGGTGGTCACCTTGCGCCAGGCGTTGGCCCACCAACATTCGGAAAGCGAACGAAAGCGCCTGGAACAGCTCACTCAGGTTCAGATCAGGCAGCTCAAGGCGCTTAACGAAAGCCTTGAACAGCGTGTAGCGGCGCGCACCGCCGAGCTGCAACAAACTGCCGACATGCTTGACCTTGCCTATGAAGAACTCAAGCGCAGTTACGTGACCAGCACCGAGTTCTTTTCGCAGTTAGGCAACATGCGCCTGCCCAAGGCCAAGCAGACCAACCGGCAGGTCATAGAATTGATACGGGTGTATTGCGCCAGCCATGGGCTGGACGAAGGTACCTGTCGCAACCTGACCATGGCTGCAGCCCTCTACAACATCGGCAAGATGAGCTGGACCGACAGCATGCTCACCTGCCCTGCCGATCTCATACCTCCACAAGAGCGCGAACTATACCGGTCATACCCGAAACAGAGCGAAGCGCTGGTCATGACCCTGGAGCCAATGAAGGAGGCCGCACAACTCATACTTCACCACCAGGAACGGTGGGACGGCAGCGGTTTTCCGGGCCACCTGAAAGGCGCGGCAATTCCACTGGGCGCCCGCTGGCTGAAAATGGCCGTGGATTTCATCGAATTGCAGCGCGGACTGGTCCTGGATCGCCAGCTCAACAGCGATGAGGCACTGCTCTACATACGCAAATATTCTGGAAAGCTGTATGACCCAGACCTGGTGGAAGACTTCGTCAACGTCTGTGCCGAGTACATGCGTGACATTACCTTGACCGACCCGGCGATCAAGGTATTGAGCACCCACGAGCTGGCAGAGGGCATGATACTGGCGCGCAACCTCAATGCCGACAACGGCATGCTGTTATTGAATGCCGGCAAGGTACTGAGCGGTCTGCTGGTAAAAAAACTGATTGCCTTCGAAGAAATGGAAGGTGGCAAATACAGCGTGTTCGTCAGGATTCCCGAGCAGTCAGCCTGCCTGCAGCCGGCGCCCGCAGCGGCGGGCTGACCCGGTTGCGGGCAGGCGCTGAATCCGTTTGACCAGCATCGTGGCAAGCGCGGTGCCTGGCCGCCCCCGTATGACTGCCGTCTCACATATGCGACAATAGGTTCAATGTCTGGTCTCAACCCCCGCATTTATCGCCCAACAGCTCGGGCATGGCGTGCAGATGCTCTATCGACTTATGCGCGCTGGATTAACTCGTCCAACGACTGGCAGGAGCCGGAAAAGCTCCAGATTGGTCCGAAATTGGTCCGCAGCTGCGAAGAAGCCACGTAAGTTATTGATAGGTAAGCTCCTTGATCTCCACCGCCAACATCACCATGCAGTTCGGCTCCAAGCCGCTGTTCGAAAACGTTTCCGTCAAATTCAACAACGGCAACCGCTACGGCCTTATCGGCGCCAACGGTTGCGGCAAGTCGACCTTCATGAAGATCCTCGGCGGTGACCTGGAGCCGTCCGGTGGCCAGGTCATGCTCGAGCCAAACACTCGCCTGGGCAAACTGCGCCAGGACCAGTTCGCCTACGAGGAATTCACCGTGATCGACACGGTGATCATGGGCCACGGCCAGCTGTGGAAGGTCAAGGCCGAGCGTGACCGCATCTACTCGCTGCCGGAAATGACCGAGGAAGACGGCATGGCCGTCGCCGAGCTGGAAACCGAATTCGCCGAGATGGACGGCTACACCGCCGAATCCCGCGCCGGTGAACTGCTGCTGGGCCTGGGTATTCCGCTGGAACAGCACTTCGGCCCGATGAGCGAAGTGGCACCGGGCTGGAAGCTGCGCGTGCTGCTGGCCCAGGCGCTGTTCTCGGACCCGGACGTGCTGCTGCTCGACGAGCCGACCAACCACCTGGACATCAACACCATCCGCTGGCTGGAAACCATCCTCACCGCGCGTAACAGCACCATGGTGATCATTTCCCACGACCGGCACTTCCTCAACAGTGTCTGCACCCACATGGCCGACCTGGACTACGGCGAGCTGCGCGTGTTCCCGGGCAACTACGACGAGTACATGACCGCTGCCACCCAGGCCCGCGAGCAACTGCTGTCGGACAACGCCAAGAAGAAAGCCCAGATCGCTGAACTGCAGACCTTCGTCAGCCGCTTCTCGGCCAACGCCTCCAAGGCCAAGCAGGCCACCTCGCGGGCCAAGCAGATCGACAAGATCCAGTTGGCCGAGGTCAAGCCGTCGAGCCGGGTGAGCCCGTTCATCCGCTTCGAACAGACCAAGAAGCTGCACCGCCAGGCCGTTACCGTCGAGAAAATGGCCAAAGCCTTCGACGACAAGGTGCTGTTCAAGGACCTGGGCTTCACCATCGAAGCTGGCGAGCGCGTGGCGATCATCGGCCCCAACGGTATCGGCAAGACCACCCTGCTGCGCACCCTGGTCGGTGAAATGACCCCGGACAAGGGTGAAGTGAAGTGGACCGACAGCGCCGAAGTGGGCTACTACGCCCAGGACCACGCCCACGACTTCGAAGACGACATGACCTTGTTCGACTGGATGGGCCAGTGGACCTCCGGCGAACAGGTGATCCGCGGCACCCTCGGGCGCATGCTGTTCTCCAACGACGAGATCCTCAAGTCGGTGAAGGTGATTTCCGGTGGTGAGCAAGGCCGCATGCTGTTCGGCAAGCTGATCCTGCAGAAGCCGAACGTACTGGTGATGGACGAGCCGACCAACCACCTGGACATGGAATCGATCGAGGCGCTGAACCTGGCGCTGGAAAACTACCCGGGCACCCTGCTGTTCGTCAGCCACGACCGTGAGTTCGTGTCGTCGCTGGCCACGCGCATCATCGAGCTGTCGGCTGATGGCGTGGTGGACTTCAGCGGTACCTACGACGATTACCTGCGTAGCCAGGGCGTACTGGTCTGATTGACAGGGCGGCCTGGCCATGTTGTATGGCAGGGCCGACCTCTTCGCGGGTAAACCCGCTCCCACAGGGACTGCGTAGCATTTGAGGCCTATGCAAATCCTGTGGGAGCGGGTTCACCCGCGAACAATCCACCATCAATCCCACAGTCTGGCACTGCCCGACGAATAATTCGTTAGCCTGCTTTCATTTCCTTCACGCAACGGCCATGATGGGACCACGCCCAACCGCCCGCCCGCGAACGAGCCCATGACCGCGCAACAGCCCGTCCCCGCCAGCAACACGCTGCAAATCACCCTGCAGATCCTGTCGATCGTTTTCTACACCTTCATTGCCTTCCTCTGCATCGGCCTGCCCATCGCCGTGCTGCCCAGCCATGTGCACGACCAGTTGGGCTATGGCGCGGTGGTCGCCGGGCTGACCATTGGCCTGCAATACCTGGCCACCCTGCTCAGCCGCCCGTTTGCCGGGCGCGTGGCGGATACCTTGGGGGGCAAGCGGGCCATTCGCTTCGGCTTGCTGGGGATTGCCGGCTGCGGGGCGTTGACCCTGCTATCGGCCTGGACCCTGACGCTACCGCTGCTGAGCCTGGCGCTGTTGCTCGGCGGGCGCTTGCTGCTGGGCATCGCCCAAGGGCTGATCGGCGTGGCCACGCTGAGCTGGGGTATCAGCCAGGTCGGGCCCGAGCACACCGCCAGAGTGATTTCCTGGAACGGTATCGCCTCCTATGGCGCCATCGCCATCGGCGCCCCGTTGGGCGTACTGACCGTGGACGGGCTGGGCTTCAGCGTGCTGGGGCCGGCATTGCTGGTGCTGGCGGTATCGGCCCTGCTGGTGCTGCGCAGGCGGCCAGACGCGGTGGTGGTGCGCGGCGAGCGCCTGCCCTTCTGGTCGGCCTTCGGCCGCGTCGCACCGTGCGGCCTGGGCCTGACCCTGGCTTCTATCGGCTACGGCACCCTGACCACCTTCGTCACCCTGTATTACCTGGAGCGCGGCTGGGTGGGCGCGGCCTGGTGCCTGAGTGCCTTTGGCGTGTGCTTCATCATTTCGCGGCTGCTGTTCGTCAACGCAGTCAACCGTTTTGGCGGCTACAACGTCGCAGTCACGTGCATGGCCACTGAAGTGCTCGGCCTGAGCCTGCTGTGGCTGGCACCGTCGCCATCGTGGGCGCTGATCGGCGCCGGGCTTACTGGCTTCGGCCTGTCGCTGGTGTACCCGGCGCTGGGGGTGGAGGCGATCAAGCAGGTGCCTAGCAGCAGTCGTGGCGCAGGGCTGGGCGCCTACGCGGTGTTCTTCGACATCGCCCTGGCCATCGCCGGGCCGGTGATGGGCGCGGTGGCCGTGCACCTGGGCTATGCCTCGATCTTCTGTGTGGCGGCCCTGCTCGCCCTGGCCGGTGTCGGCCTAACGCTGTTGCTGGCGCGGCGCGCTGGTCGCGGCTGAACGCTCGGCCGGCTGCGGCGCGCCCAGCGTCTGGCTGAAGAACGCCGCGGTTTCACGCTGCAGTGAATGATGGATATGACGGCGGTCCACGCCTTCGGCGTCCTTGCACAGCGCCGGCATCCGCACGTATTGCTCGGCATCGCAATGGGCCATGAACACGAAGTGCCCGGCGCCGGCCAACAGGCGGTAGTCCGGTGTAACCGGCAGCTTGCGGGCCAGGGCTTCGGCGTTACGGTCCACAGCCACCAACTGGTCGCTGTCGCCACTGTAGATCAGTGCCGGCACCTGCACCCCGGCCAGGGCATGGCGCCCGAACAGCAGGCTCAGCGGTGCCATCAGCATCACCGCCCCCACCCGCTGGTCGGCTTCGGGCACCAGTTCGCTGCGATCGGCAATCAGCACACCGTGGGTCTTGCAGGCGTCGGCGTCATTCGGGCGCTCCAGGCAATACTGGCGCAGGCGGTCCAGGTCAGGGCGCGCGCCGGAGAGAATCAAGGCGGTTTCACCACCGGCCGAGTAGCCGATCACCCCCACCTTGCCGTCGTTCAGGTAGGGCCCCAGCAAGGCATCAGCGCGAGCGGCCGTGATGGCGGCACTGACTTGCAGCGGCCGGCCATACAGGTTGCTCAGGGTGCCCAGGCGACTGTGGTCGCGGGCGTTGTCCCCGGGGTGTACCACCGCTACCACGATAAAGCCCTGGCGCGCCAGCGACGTCGCCAGGTAGTGCAAGGCCAGCGGGCTGCCAGTGTTGCCGTGGGACAGCACCAGCAACGGGAACTGGCCCAACGCTACCGGCGCCTCTTCAGTCACGTTGACCGGGTAGCCATCGATGCGGCTGGTGCGGGTTTTGCCAATGGCCGGGTAGAACGCCAGCGCCTGCATGGGCCGGGCGTCGACCGGGTCGGCCAGGGTCATGTAGTGCAGGCCGGCAACCCAGGGCGCGGCCTCGGCGTGGGCCAGCAGGCCGCCGAGCAAGGCCAGCGCCAACACGCAGCGTGCAAGAGTCATCGGCCGGCGGTTCCTTGCAGGGCGAAGAGATAGCCCAGCATAGAACCGGCCTGGCCTGCGCCGGATGAAACCTGGATGAAACCGAAGTCATGCACTTCACGCTCGCACCCTATGCATTTGCGCTATTCGTCGAACCCGTGGCATAGATGCAGACCCACGTTCTTACGTGACCGTTTCGCGCCATTGAAGGAGATTCATGCATGAGCAAGCCCGCCTACGTACCACCCAAGGTCTGGCGCAACGACGCAGCGTCCGGCGGCCAGTTCGCCAGCATCAACCGCCCGGTTGCCGGCCCGACCCACGACAAGGACCTGCCGCTGGGCAAGCACCCGCTGCAGCTGTACTCCCTGGCCACGCCCAATGGCGTCAAGGTCACCATCGCCCTCGAAGAGCTGCTCGCGCAGGGCCACCAAGGTACCGAATATGATGCCTGGCTGATCCGCATTGGCGAGGGCGAGCAGTTCTCCAGCGGCTTCGTCCAGGTCAACCCCAACTCGAAAATCCCCGCCCTGCTCGACCGCAGCGTCGAGCCGCCGGTGCGGGTGTTCGAGTCGGGTTCGATCCTGCTGTACCTGGCAGAAAAATTCGGCGCCTTGCTGCCGAAAGCGCCAGCTGCACGCACCGAGAGCCTGAACTGGCTGTTCTGGCAGATGGGGGCGGCGCCTTACCTGGGCGGTGGCTTTGGCCACTTCTATGTGTATGCGCCGGAAAAGTTCGAGTACGCCATCAACCGTTTCACCATGGAAGCCAAGCGCCAGCTGGATGTGCTCGACCGGCGCCTGGCCGAAAGCCGCTACCTGGGCGGCGAGGAATACAGCATCGCCGACATCGCCGTGTGGCCGTGGTATGGCCAGCTGGTGCGCGGCAACCTGTATGGCGCGGCGGAGTTCCTGGCGGTGGACGAGTACCGACATGTGCAGCGCTGGGCCGAGGAGATTGCCTTGCGCCCGGCGGTACAGCGCGGCACCCGGGTGAACCGGACCTGGGGGGATGAAGCCAGCCAGGTGCCGGAGCGGCATGCGGCGGCAGACCTGGACGGTTGACGCGCCCCCTTGTGGGAGCGGCCTTGCGTCGCGAAAGGGGTGCGAAGCGCCCCCAGGGTCTTCGTATCACTGTGAAATCGCCGGGGCCGCTCTGCGGCCCTTTCGCGACGCAAGGCCGCTCCCACAAGAGTCCGTGCAGTGCTTGGGAAGGCCCCGACAATGCCCGCCTGCAAAAAACCATTTGCCCCCGCGCAAACCTGCGCCCGGCAAGCCCTTCTTGTACACTCCTCGCATTAGCCCCCACCTGCACATTTTTTTTTGGTGAACGCATGATCGAGGTAACCGAGGTTTCCATTGCCGAGCTGCGCGACGCGCTCGAATCGGGTCGCACGACGGCGGTCGAGCTGGTCCAGGCCTACCTGGCACGCATCGACGCCTACGATGGCGCCGACACCGCCACTGCCCTGAACGCCGTAGTGGTACGCAACCCCGAGGCACTGAAAGAAGCAGAGGCCTCCGACGCCCGTCGTGCCAAAGGCCAGGTCCTGAGCCCATTGGACGGCATCCCTTACACCGCCAAGGACAGCTATCTGGTCAAGGGCCTGACCGCTGCATCGGGCAGCCCGGCCTTCAAGGACCTGGTGGCCCAGCGCGACGCCTTCACCATCGAACGCCTGCGCGCCGCCGGCGCCGTGTGCCTGGGCAAGACCAACATGCCGCCCATGGCCAACGGCGGCATGCAGCGCGGCGTATATGGCCGCGCCGAAAGTCCGTACAACGCCAACTACCTGACCGCACCGTTCGCCTCGGGCTCGTCCAACGGTGCCGGCACCGCCACCGCCGCCAGCTTCAGTGCCTTCGGCCTGGCCGAAGAAACCTGGTCCAGCGGCCGCGGCCCGGCGTCCAACAACGGCCTGTGCGCCTATACCCCGTCGCGCGGGGTGATTTCGGTGCGTGGCAACTGGCCGCTCACACCGACCATGGACGTGGTGGTGCCCTATGCCCGCACCATGGCCGACCTGCTGGAAATTCTCGATGTAGTCGTAGCTGACGACGCCGACAAGCGTGGCGACCTGTGGCGCCTGCAACCCTGGGTGCCCATCCCGGCGGCTTCGACGGTGCGCCCGGCTTCGTACCTGGACCTGGCCGTTGATGCCAGCGCGCTCAAGGGCAAGCGCTTTGGCGTGCCGCGCATGTACATCAATGCCGATGCCGAGGCCGGTACTTCCGAAAAGCCTGGCATTGGCGGCCCGACCGGCCAGCGCATCAACACCCGCGCCACGGTGATCGACCTGTGGCAGCAGGCCCGGCAGGCACTGGAAGCGGCCGGTGCCGAAGTGCTGGAAGTGGACTTCCCGCTGGTGTCGAACTGCGAAGGTGATCGCCCGGGCGCACCGACGGTGTACAACCGCGGCATCGTCAGCAAGGAGTTCCTGCATGACGAACTGTGGGAGCTGTCGGGTTGGGCCTTTGACGACTTCCTGCGCGCCAATGGTGACCCCAGGCTCAACCGCCTGGCCGACGTCGACGGGCCGCAGATTTTCCCCCACGACCCGGGCACCCTGCCCAACCGTGAGGACGACCTGGCTGCCGGCATGGACGAATACGTCAACATGGCCAAGCGTGGCCTGAAGACCTGGGACCAGATCGAGACCCTGCCCGACGGCCTGCGCGGTCTGGAGCAGACCCGCAAGATGGACCTGGAAGACTGGATGGACAAGCTGGGCCTGGATGCGGTGCTGTTCCCCACCGTGGCCGATGTGGCCCCGGCTGACTCCGACGTCAACCCGGTATCGGCCGACATCGCCTGGAGCAACGGAATCTGGGTGGCCAACGGCAACCTGGCGATCCGTCACCTGGGGGTGCCGACCGTGACTGTGCCGATGGGCGTGATGGCCGATATCGGCATGCCAGTGGGGTTGACCTTTGCGGGCCGGGCTTACAGCGACAATGCGCTGCTTAGCTTCGGTGCAGCCTTCGAGGCGACCGGGTCGCGGCGGATGATCCCGCCGCGTACCCCGGCCCTGAGCTGAGGTCTGAAGGGGCTGCTTTGCAGCCCATTCGCGGGTAAACCCGCTCCCACAGGGCCCCCACAGTACTCAAGACCTGTGGTGAACCTGTGGGAGCGGGTTTACCCGCGAATGGACCTGAAAAAGCAAATCGCAAAATTCAACTTCATGTGTAAAAATACACAAAACGTTGATTTTTCGATCTGCCATGCCTATCACCCCCAGCGAAGAACGCCAGCTCACCCTCACCGTCCTCAAGGCCGCCATCCAGGCCCTGGGCAGCGTTGCCGCGCGCAACATGGAAATCCTTTTGCACGACCTCGACCACCCGGAACACTCCGTGGTGGCGATCGTCAACGGCCACCTTTCCGGCCGCAGCGTCGGTAGCCCGATCCTCGCCGCCCCGGAACAGGACCAAGGTTTCAAGGCACTGATGCAGGCGTCGGCCGACCAGCACGGCTGCGCGCCGGTAGTGCTGCCCGACTACCCTACCACCCTCAAGGGCCGCACCCTGCGCAGCGCCACGGCGATCTTCCGCGACCGCAGCGGGCACCCCTTCGCCAGCCTCTGTGTCAACACCGACGTCACCGGCCTCGACGCCGCCATGAGTTTTCTCCAGCAGTTCCAGCCGCTGGGGGCGGCGCCTGCCGTCAGTGAACCCGCCGACATGGAACTGCTGATGAGCGAGATAATCCAGGCATCCCTGCAGCGCAGCGGCCAAGGGCGGATGAACAAGCAGGCCAAGGTCGAGGCCGTACGAGTGATGCAGGAGCGTGGCCTGTTCATCGTCAAGGGCGGCGTGGAAAAGGCCGCCAGCGCCCTTGGCGTGACCCGCTACACCGTTTACAACTACCTTGAGCAACTGCGCGGAGCCAGCCAATGACCTTGCATATTCATACCCCCCTGATCGAATCCCGGCCGCTTTCGCTGGCCGCTGGCCGCAACGTCTGGCTCAAGCTCGAGGCCCTGCAGCCCTGCGGCTCGTTCAAGTTGCGCGGCGTAGGCCACGCCTGCGAGGTGCACCATGCCCGTGGCGCGCGGCATTTCGTGTCTTCCTCGGGCGGCAACGCGGGCCTGGCAGTGGCCTATGCCGGGCGCAAGCTGGGCGTACCAGTGACCGTGGTGGTGCCCGAGACCACCACTGAGCGGGCCAAGGAACTGCTGCGCCTGGAGGACGCACAGGTAGTGGTGCATGGCAGCTCCTGGCAAGAAGCCAACGCCCTGGCGCAGACCCTGGTCGGCCCGGATGACGCCTTCATCCACCCATTTGACGACCCGCTGCTGTGGGCCGGGCATGCCAGCCTGGTGGATGAAGTCGCCGAGGCCGGCGTGAAGCCGGATGCCGTTGTGTTGTCGGTCGGCGGTGGCGGTTTGCTCAGTGGCGTGGTCGAGGGGCTGCAGCGCAACGGCTGGGGCGATGTGCCGGTGCTGGCAGTGGAAACCGAAGGCGCGGCATCGCTGCATGCGGCCATCCAGGCGGGGCATTCGGTGGAGCTGGAACGTATTGCCTCGGTGGCGACGTCGCTGGGGGCCAAGCGTGTGGCTGACCAGGCGCTGGTGTGCGTGCAGCAGCATCCGGTGCACAGCCATCTGGTCAGTGACCGCGCTGCCCTGGAAGCCTGCGAGCGGTTCCTGCGAGACCATCGCGTGCTGGTGGAACCTGCCTGTGGGGCGGCGTTGGCACTGGCCTATGCACCAGGCGCCCTGGCGCAGTACCAGAATGTGCTGGTGGTGGTTTGTGGCGGGGCTACCGCCACGCTGGAGCAGATCCAGGCGTGGTTGAAGCAGGTTGATTGAGGTTACCTGTACCGGCCTCCTCGCGGGTAAACCCGCTCCCACAAGTACTGTATTGGCATCAAGGGTTGTGTAAGCTGACGCGGTTCCTGTGGGAGCGGGCAAGCCCGCGAACACCGGCGAAGCCGGTGCCATCCAATCCAACGCTCATCGGATTCTCCTTGAGACACACGGTTGCTGATTACGATAGTCACATGCCGCTGTTCTACTAAGCCCGCCGCAACCGGAAAAATCCCCTCGCAACGGCGTCAACCACGACGAAATGCGTAACCCACCCTTTCGGTCTGCGGCAAGTGAAGGCACAATGCGTGTCCTTTTTTTGGCCGGCCTGGCCGGGGGCCTTTAAATGATCAAGACGCCGTACTACCTCATCGATAAAACCAAGCTGCTGGGCAACATGGAGAAGATCGCCTACGTGCGCGAACACTCCGGTGCCAAGGCGCTGCTCGCCCTCAAGTGCTTTGCCACCTGGTCGGTCTTCGACCTGATGCAACAATACATGGACGGCACCACCTCTTCGTCGCTGTACGAGCTCAAGCTCGGCCGCCAGAAATTCGCCGGCGAAACCCACGCCTACAGCGTGGCCTGGGCCGACGACGAGGTCGAGGAAATGCTCGATAACTGCGACAAGATCATCTTCAACTCGATCGGCCAACTGCAACGCTTTGCCGCTCAGTCCGAAGGCAAGGTCCGCGGCCTGCGCGTCAACCCGCAGGTCAGCAGCTCCGACTACCTGCTGGCCGACCCGGCCCGCCCGTTCAGCCGCCTGGGCGAATGGGACCCGGCCAAGGTCGAACAGGTGATCGAGCAGATCTCCGGCTTCATGTTCCACAACAACTGTGAGAACGGCGACTTCGGCCTGTTCGACAAGATGCTCACGCACATCGAAGAACGCTTCGGGCACCTGCTGCACAAGGTCGAGTGGGTCAGCCTCGGTGGCGGCATCCACTTCACCGGTGAGGACTACGCGCTGGACGCCTTCTGTGCGCGCCTGAAAGCCTTCTCGGAAAAGTACGGCGTGCAGGTGTACCTGGAGCCGGGCGAAGCGGCCATCACCAACAGCGCTTCGCTGGAAGTGACCGTGCTCGATACCCTGTACAACGGCAAGCACCTGGCCGTGGTCGACAGCTCGATCGAAGCACACATGCTCGACCTGCTGATCTACCGCCTCAACGCCAAGATGGCCCCCAACGACGGCGCGCATACCTACATGGTCTGCGGCAAGTCGTGCCTGGCCGGTGACATCTTCGGCGAGTACCAATTCGATCGTCCGCTGGCCATCGGTGATCGCCTGTCGTTCGTCGACGCGGCGGGTTACACCATGGTCAAGAAAAACTGGTTCAACGGTCTGAAAATGCCATCCATCGTGGTCAAGCAACTCGACGGCAGCGTCGAAGTGGTGCGCGAGTTCGGTTTCGAAGACTACGTTTCCAGCCTGTCGTAAGACCGGCTTTCAGTAAGGAGCAAGTGACAAATTGAAGAAGAACGTTCTTATCATTGGTGCAGGAGGTGTCGCCAAGGTGGTGGCCCACAAGTGCGCGCAGCATAACGACGAACTGGGTCGTATCGCTATTGCGTCACGGAACATCTCCAAATGCCAGGCCATCATCGACAGCGTCAAGGCCAAGGGTAGCCTCAAGGTACCCGCAGACATCCAGGCCTTCTCGCTCAATGCCCTGGATGTCGAGGCAACCAAGGCGCTGATCCGCGAGACCGAATCGCAGATCGTGATCAACGTTGGTTCCGCCTTCCTCAACATGTCGGTGCTGCGTGCCTGCATCGATACCGGTGCCGCCTATCTGGACACCGCCATCCACGAAGAGCCGGGCAAGATCTGCGAGACCCCGCCGTGGTACGGCAACTACGAGTGGAAACACCTCGAAGAGTGCCAGGCAAAGAACATTACCGCCATTCTCGGCGTCGGTTTCGACCCGGGTGTGGTGAACAGCTACGCCAAGCTGGCGCAGCAACAGTATTTCGACAGCATTGACTCGATCGACATCCTCGACGTCAATGCCGGTTCGCATGGCAAGTACTTCGCCACCAACTTCGACCCGGAAATCAACTTCCGCGAGTTCACCGGGCAAGTGTGGAGCTGGCAGAACAGCCAGTGGACCAGCAACACCATGTTCGAGGTCAAGCGTACCGACGACCTGCCGGTGGTAGGTTCGCAGAACCTGTACCTGACCGGCCACGATGAAGTTCACTCGATTTCGAAGAACCTCAACGTACCGAACGTGCGTTTCTGGATGAGCTTCGGCGAGCACTACATCAATGTGTTCACCGTGCTGAAGAACCTGGGCCTGCTCTCCGAGCAACCGGTGAAAACCGCCGAAGGCCTGGAAGTGGTACCGCTGAAAGTGGTCAAGGCCGTGCTGCCGGACCCAGCCTCGCTGGCCCCGGGCTACACCGGCAAGACCTGCATCGGTGACCTGGTCAAGGGCACCAAGGATGGCCAGCCGCGCGAAGTGTTCATCTACAACGTGGCCGACCACGAAGAAGCCTACGCCGAGACCGACAGCCAGGGCATTTCCTACACCGCCGGGGTACCGCCAGTGGCTGCCGCCCTGCTGGTTGCCCGTGGCGAGTGGGATGCCAAGCGCATGGTCAACGTCGAGGAGCTGCCAGCCGAGCCGTTCCTCAAGGCGCTGGACGTGATGGGCCTGCCGACCCGCGTCAAGGATGAAAAAGGTGATCGTCCCTGGGACGCTGAAGCCTAAGCAGCAAGACAGAGGGGCGCCATCAAGGCGCCCCTTCTGTTTTTGCAGGCCCGGCCTCTTCGCGGGTAAACCCGCTCCTACAGACCTGTGAAATGCCTGTGGGAGCGGGTTTACCCGCGAAAGGGCCGGCACAGGCTTACCTCTATTTCCGAGCCTCCAGGATCAGGTTGAACGGCGTCTGCGTCGCTCGCCGGAACCGGCTGAACCCCGCCTCCTCGAACACCGCCCGCAACCGCGCTTCCCCGGCCTGCGCGCCCAGCCCGAGCCCCACCTCCTGCGACAACGAATTCGGCGTGCAGATAAACGTCGATGCCGCATAGAACAAGCGCCCAACCGGTGTCAGGTTGCCCTCCAGCGAATCCTCGGCGTAAGGCTCCACCAGCATCACCGTGCCGTCGGCCTTCAACGCGCGGTAAGCATGCTTCGCAGCCCCCACCGGGTCGCCCATGTCGTGCAGGCAATCGAAGAAGCACACCAGGTCATGGTCATGCCCCGGGTAGTCCTTGGCGCTGGCCTGCTGGAAGCTCACCCGTCCCGCCAACCCCGCCTCGCGCGCACGCTCGTTGGCGGTGGCGATGGAAGGCCCGTGGTAGTCGTAGCCAACGAAGGTGGATGCCGGAAACGCCTGGGCCATGACCAGCGTGGAAGCACCATGCCCACAGCCCACATCCGCCACCTTGGCGCCCGCCTGCAACTTGGCCACCACGCCCTCCAGTGCCGGCAACCATTCGGCCACCAGGAAGGTGCGGTAGCCCGGCCGGAAGAACCGTTCGGTGCCGCTGAACATGCAGGGGTGGTGGTCGCCCCAGGCCAGCCCGCCGTCGCCGCGCATGGCCGCGACCAACTTGTCCTTGTCATGGAACAGCGCTGCCACCACCGCCGCACCACCGGCCATGTAGGCCGGGGAATCCTCCAGCGCCAGGGCCATGGCCTGCTCTTCGGGCAACACGAAACGGCCCTTGTCATGCACCATGTAACCCGAGGCGGCCTGGGCGCTGAGCCATTCGCGCACCAGCCGCGGGTGGCAGCCGGTCTTTTCCGCCAGCGCCTCGGGGGTGGTCGGCTGGCTGTCGGCCATGGCCCGATACAACCCCAGCTCATCGCCAAGAATCACGTTGGCCAAGGTCGCCGCAGCGCCCATGTCGCCCACCAGCTTGCCCATGAAGTCGTGAAGCCTTGCCTCGTCCATGACCTGCCCTCCTCTGCAAGAAGGCCATCGCCAGCGAGGGACATCCGCTCCGGGAGGCGGTGGTCGATTGAATGGTGTGGGCCTGCCGAGCGTTGCCCAACGCAGGCCACTTGTAAGTCTAGATGCCCTGATCAGAAGGCTTTGCCTGCCCAGCCAACTTTTCCAGTAGCACCTTGGCCAGCGCCTTGTCCGAGAACGGGTTCTGCCCGGTGATCAGTTCGCGGTCTACCACCACATTGGGTTGCCAGGCCTTGGCGTAGCCCATGTCGCCCCCTGCCATTGCCATGGCATTGGCCGGGTAGAACAACAGCCGCTGGTCCTTGAGCGATCCCTCGAACACCTGCTCCTCCGGGTCGGAGAAAATGGTCATCTTGTAGCCCTTGTACAACCAGTCTTTGGCTGCCGGCTTTTCACCACGTGCCAGCGCCGACTGGTAGCTTGCCGGATCCTGCTGGGCCGAGAGCAAGGCGATGGGGCCGTGGCAGATGGCGGCTGTGGGCTTGCCAGCCTGGTGGAAATGCCGCAGCAAGGCGCCCACGTCCGGGTTGTTGGCCAGGTCGATCAACGGCGCATGGCCGCCGGGGATGAACAGCCCGGCATAGCGCCCCAGGTCACCTGCCAGGACTTCTTTCACCGACAGGGTATCGTCAATGCCCGGCAGGCCTTGCACGACCTTCTCGATCCGGCGCATCTCCGCTGCATCACCGGCAAAGTAGCTTGGGTCGATCGAACGCTGGTCCACGCGCGGGGCATTACCCTTGGGGGTAACCAGCACCAGCTTGTAACCAGCCTTGAGCAACTGGTCGGCAGGCACGCCGAATTCGTTGAGGTAGTAGCCGGTGGCGTAGCGCTTGCCGTCCTGCAGTGGCAGCTGGTGCTCGCTGGACAACAGCACCAGCACTTCACCCTTGGGTGCGGCAAGGGCACCGGCGGCAAGCAGGGTGCCGGCAACAGCCAAGGCAAGCCGGGACATCTTGGTCATGCAACAATCTCCTGATCTGGCAAATAGGGCCTTCCGCTCACGTTGGCGGGATGCGTTCATGCTAATGGCAAGGCTATGATTCGATAATTCGAAAGCTCGCATGCCTGTGATCCAGAAAATGAATATCACCAGCAAGGACCTCAACCTGCTGTACCTGTTCCATGTGCTGTATCAGGAACGCAACGCCACCCTTGCCGCCCAGCGCATGGCGCTGAGCCAGCCCGCGCTCAGCCACAAGCTCAACAAGCTGCGTCATCAGTTTGGTGACCCCCTGTTCGTCCGCGCACCCAGGGGCCTGACCCCGACACCGCGCGCCCACGAACTGGCGCCCGAGGTAGAACGCCTGGTGGTGGGTCTGGAGGGATTCTATGAGCGCTGCGAAGGGCAGGATTTCCTCGCCCGCCCTGCCCGCCTGCACCTGTACAGCACCGACTATGTAGAACAGACGCTGTTGCCCAGGCTGCTGCCGATCCTGCGCAGCCAGGCACCGAACCTGACCCTGGTCACCCACAACACCCGTGGCCAGCTACCTCGCGAAGAACTGGAGAAAGGCACCTGTGACCTGGCCGTTGCCGGGTTCTACACCGACCTGCCAGAAACCTTCCACCAACAGCGCCTGCTCACCGAACACTTCGTGGTGCTGGCCTCGCGCAGCCATCCAGGCCTGGACAAAGGCCTGGACCTCGATACCTTCCTCGCCAGCGACCACCTGCTCACTACCCTCACCGGCGACCTCGATGGCCTGGTCGACCGCGCCTTGCGCGGCCAAGGAATGCAACGCCGGGTCGTGGCAGGCCTGTCGAGCTTCGTAGCACCCACGCGCCTGCTGCGCGGTACCAACCTGCTGCTCACCTGCCTTCGCTCGCTGGCCATCGAAGCCACCGAGCGTGATGACGACCTGCTCATGTACCCGCTGCCGCTGACACTGCCAGCAGTCGAGGTGATGCAGATCTGGCACGAACGCACCCATGCCGATCCTTTGCGGCGCTGGTTCCGCCAACAGCTTTGGCGCGTAGCCCAGGAGGCAGCGGCCGGCGCAAGTAACAATTTCTAAACAACAATGTGACATTTTTTTTCAGCTTTCTCGCCAAGGAGCTGTCAAATGAAGGTCACGGTTTTCGGTACCGGTTATGTCGGCCTCACCCAGGCAGTGTGCCTGGCACAGGTGGGACACTCGGTGTTGTGCATGGATGTCGACGCCGAGCGGGTCGCCAGCCTCAATGAAGGCCATTGCCCGATCTTCGAGCCCGGCCTTGCGCCGATGCTGGAGAAGAACCTGGCCTGCGGTCGCCTGCGCTTCACCACCGACGCCAGCGCAGCGGCCAACTACGCCAGGTTGCAGTTCATCGCCGTCGGCACCCCGCCACAGGCCGATGGCAGTGCCGACCTGAAGCACGTATTCGCCGTGGTCGACAGCATCCTCGAACATGCCGACGGCCCCAAGGTGATCGTCAACAAATCCACCGCACCGGTCGGCACGGTGCAGCGCATCAAGGCACGCATCGCCCAAGCCGTAGCCGATACCAGCCGCTTCCACGTCATCAGCAACCCCGAGTTCCTCAAGGAAGGCTCGGCAGTCGATGACTGCATGCGCCCGGAGCGCATCATCATTGGGGGCGCGGAACCCGCCGAGGTAGAGCTGCTGCGCGAGCTGTACCTGCCGTTCAGCCGCAACCGCGAAAAGCTCATGGTCATGGATGCGCGCAGCGCCGAGCTGACCAAGTACGCGGCCAACTGCATGCTGGCGACCAAGATCTCTTTCATCAACGAAATCGCCAACCTGGCCGAGCACCTGGGTGCCGACATCGAAATGGTGCGCCGCGGCATCGGCTCGGACCCGCGCATCGGCTACGACTTCATCTACGCCGGCTGCGGCTTTGGCGGCTCGTGCTTCCCCAAGGACCTGCAAGCCCTGCGCCGCAGCGCCGAGGCCGAAGGCTTCGAGCCGCAGTTGCTGCGTGCGGTGGAGTCGGTCAACGAGCAGCAAAAGGGCCGGCTGTTCAGCAAGATCCAGCGCCACTACCCACGTGGCCTGCGGGGCAAGGTCTTCGCCTTGTGGGGGTTGTCGTTCAAGCCCAATACCAACGACATCCGCGAGGCCTCCAGCCGGGTCCTGCTGGAAGCGCTGTGGGCCGCCGGTGCGCGGGTGCAGGCCCACGACCCGCAGGCCATGGAAGAGATCCAGCGCCACTATGGCCCGCGCGCCGACCTGCAACTGGTGCCGTGCAAGGAGGATGCGCTGCGCGGCGCCGATGCCCTGGTGATCGTCACCGAATGGCAGGACTACCGTGTGCTCAACCTGGACAAGGTGCCGCAACAACTGGCCGACCGGGTGGTGTTCGACGGGCGCAACCTGTTCGAACCCGAGCACATGGCCGCCGCCGGCCTGACCTACTACGGCATCGGCCGTGGCCAGGTACAGCCAGCATGCCCGTACTGATTACCGGCGTGGCCGGCTTCATTGGCTACCACGTTGCACGGCGCCTGTGCGAGGCAGGCATCGAAGTGGTCGGCATCGACAACCTCAACGCCTACTACAGCGTCCAGCTGAAACTGGCGCGCCTGCAGCAACTGTTCGGCTTTGCCAATTTCCGCTTCCACACCCTCGACATTGCCCACCCGAGCGAATTGCAACAGCTGTTCGCCGGGCAGGCGTTCAGTGAAGTTATCCACCTGGCGGCGCAGGCCGGGGTGCGCTATTCGCTGGACAACCCTGGTGCCTATGGCCAGGCCAACCTGGTCGGTTTTCTCAACATCCTCGAAGCCTGCCGCCAGCAGCCCCCCCGCCACCTGATCTACGCCTCCAGCAGTTCGGTGTACGGCGCCAACGCCAAGCTGCCGTTCAGCGTCGACGACCCGGTCGAGCAACCGGTGTCGTTGTATGCCGCCAGCAAGCGCGCCAATGAACTGATGGCGCACAGCTACGCACACCTGTACCGGCTACCGACCACCGGCCTGCGCTTCTTTACCGTCTACGGTCCCTGGGGCCGCCCGGACATGGCGTTGTTCAAGTTCACCCGCGCCATGCTCGAGGGCCGACCGATCGAGGTCTACAACCACGGCCTGATGGGGCGCGACTTCACCTACATCGACGACATCATCGAGAGCATCGTGCGCTTGCGCCTGAAGCCGCCACTGCCGGCTGAGGGGCAACCGCCCTGCCAGCTGTTCAACATCGGCCGAGGCCAGCCGGTACGGCTGCTGGACTTCGTCGAAAGCCTGGAGCGTGCACTGGGCATAAAGGCCCGGCGCGACTACCTGCCGCTGCAAGCGGGTGACGTGCTGGAAACCTGGGCCGACGTCGGCTCGCTGGCGCGCTGGATCGACTACACCCCGGACACATCGCTGGAACACGGCGTCGACGCCTTCGTTGGCTGGTACCGGGATTTCTACCGGGTTTGAGCCGTGCAATCACCACAAGATCACAGGTAGCCTCATGACAGATCCACTTGACCTCTCGGTACTCATCCCCGCCAAGAACGAGGTCGACAACCTGCCATCACTGCTGATGGAAATACGCACCGCGCTGGCGGCTGAAGACTATGAAGTGCTGGTGGTCGATGACGGCAGCAGCGACCGCACCCTGAGCGTACTGCAGCAACTGAAAAGCCAGGGTTACCCGCAACTGCGCATCCTCCGCCACGAGCGCTCGCTGGGCCAGAGCACCTCACTGTGGCATGCCGCCCAGGCGGCACGCGGACGCTGGCTGGCGACCCTGGACGGCGACGGTCAGAACGACCCGGCAGACATCCCCGGCATGCTGGCCTTGGTGCGCGCCAACCAGGGCCTGGCCGGTGGCGTCACGCTGGTGGCCGGGCACCGGGTCAACCGCCGCGACAGCGCCAGCAAGCGCTGGGCCTCGCGCCTTGCCAACGGCCTGCGCAGCCGCCTGCTCAAGGACGCCACACCAGACACCGGCTGCGGGCTGAAACTGATCGAGCGCGCGGCCTTCCTGCGCCTGCCCTATTTCGACCACATGCACCGCTTCATCCCGGCACTGATCCTGCGCCACAACGGGCGTATGCTGGTGCACCCGGTCAACCACCGGCCACGTCACGCCGGGGTGTCCAAGTACGGCAATCTGGACCGCGCCCTGGTCGGTATCCTCGACCTGTTCGGGGTCTGGTGGCTGATCCGTCGCACCCGCCTGGACACGCATCCCCAGGAGCTCGAAGGATGACCCGAGAAACCCTGTGGTTGATCATCGGCTTCGCCGGCCAGGCCGTGTTCACCGGGCGCTTCGTGTTGCAGTGGCTGTACAGCGAGTTGAAGCGACGCAGCGTGATCCCGGTGGGTTTCTGGTACCTGAGCATGCTCGGCAGCGCACTGCTGCTGACTTACGCCATCTATCGCCAGGACCCGGTGTTCATCATCGGCCAGAGCTTCGGCTTCCTGGTCTATCTGCGCAACCTGCAACTGATCGCCCGCCACCAGGAACAGAAGGAATAGCCCTTGCCAAGGTTCAAGACGCTCAGGGCCGAACGCCTGGCCCTGATTGCCCTCGCGGTGTTGCTGGTAGGCGCGGGCATCGGCTCGCGCCAGCCGATGAATGTGGATGAGGAACGCTTTCTCGGCGTCGCCCTGGAAATGCTGCAGAGCGGCAACTGGTTCATTCCGCACCGGGCGGCGGAAATCTACGGCGACAAGCCGCCGCTGTTCATGTGGACCGTGGCCCTGTTCAGCCACCTGACCGGCTCGCCCAAGGTTGCCCTGTACCTGCCGGGGCTGCTGTCGGCGGCGACCATCACCTGGGTGCTGCATGACCTGGGGCAACGCCTGTGGCACCGGCGCATCGGCGTGATTGCCGCCTTGCTGTTCCTGGCCACCTACCAGAGCTACAGCATCCTGCGCACCGGGCAGATCGACAGCTTTCTGTGCCTGTGGGTGGCGCTGGGTTTCTACGGCATGGTTCGCCATCTGCTGCTGGGGCCGGCCTGGGGCTGGTTCTACCTGGCCTGCGCGGCCATGGGCCTGGGTATCATCAGCAAGGGCGTGGGCTTTGTGCCGGCGCTGATGCTGCTGCCCTATGCCTGGGCGGTGCGCCAGCGCTGGCACGGGGTGGTGGCCATGCCCGGCCAGGGTTGGCGCTGGAGCCTGGGGCTGCTGTGGTTGCTGGCCGGTTGCGCGGTGTGGCTGCTGCCACTGCTGATATCGATCGCCCATGGCGGTGGCGCGGCGGAGCTGGCCTACCTGAAGGAAATCCTGCTGCGCCAGACCGCCAGCCGTTATGCCAATGCCTGGGACCATCGCGAACCGTTCTGGTACTTCTTCGTCATGGTCATCCCCAAATACTGGCTGCCACTGGTGCTGGCCCTGCCCTGGCTGGTGCCGGCCTGGCGCCGGCAGCTGCAAAAACGCGACGGGCGCTTCCTGTTGCTGCTTGGCTGGGTGGCGCTGGTGCTGTTGTTTTTCAGCCTCAGCAGCGGCAAGCGCAAGCTGTACATCTTCCCGGCGCTGCCGGGCCTGGTGCTGGCCATCGCGCCACTGCTGCCGTGGCTGCTCAAGCGCTGGCTGCAGCGCCGACCGGCTTGGCGCAGGGCGTTCACTGCCGTGGCCCTGGCATGGTTCGCGCTGTGGTTCGCGCGCGGCTTCGTCGAGCCGCTGAAGGAAGGCCGCAACCCGCATGAGACCTTGATGAGTGAAGCCGCACGGGCCACCGGCGGCGCCGACTTGGTGCTGGTCGACTGGCGCGAGGGGCATTGGCTGTTTGCCCGGCAACCCATCGTGCACTTCGGCTTCACCGGCCAGTCCAAGGCAGATGCGGCCGCCTACTGGCTGCGCCACAATCCCACGGCCTTTGCCCTGATCCCGGCTTCGGAACTGGGCCGCTGCTTCGCTGCCGACAAGGCACGCAGGCTGGGCGAGACCTCGCGCGCCGAGTGGTATGTGGTCGGCGCCGATGCCGATAATGGCCAGTGCCAGGCCACAGCCCCAAGTCACGTCTACCACTTCGCCTGGGCGCACACGCCCGGCAACCTGCAAACCGCCGCGGAGCACCCCGGGAAATGACCAGCCAGACCCTGCCGGCCCAGCGCCGGCGTTGGTGGCAGCGGGTAAACCGCTGGCGCCAGGTAGCCGCCGTGACGCTGCTGGCCATGGGTGTGCTCGGTATCGAGGCCGCCCGCTCGTTCTGGCCCCAGCAGCTCTACGCCCACCTGAGCAACCGCTGGAGCGGCGACACCGCACCCGGCCAGAACATCTGGCTACCGGCCTACCAGCTGGCGATCGACGCCAAGGTGGTGGAACAAGGCCTGGGCAACCTGTCCGGGATCACCTACGACGATGACCACGACCGCTTGCTGGCCATCACCAATAGCTACCCCATGGAGCTGCTGGAGCTGAGCAAGAGCGGCGACATCCAGGCCCGCTACCCGCTGGTGGGCTTCGAGGACGCCGAGGGGCTCGCCTACCTAGGCAAGGGTCGCCTGGCCATCAGTGACGAGCAGCTGCAACGGCTAAGCGTGATAACCCTGCCCGACCACCCGCAGCCAATCGACGCCAGCCAGGCCCAGTGGATCACCCTCGGCATCAACCCGACCCACAGCAACAAGGGCTTCGAGGGCGTGACCTACGACCGCCAGCACGACCGTCTGTACGCCATCAAGGAACGTGCCCCACGGCAGCTGTTCGAGGTAACCGGCCTGGTCGATGTCTTGAATGGCGGGCCCTTGCACCTCACCGTCAATGACCGGCGTCACTGGGTCAAGCGCAGTGTTTTCGCCACCGACCTGTCTGACGGCTACTACGACGCGCGCACGGGCCACCTGCTGCTGCTCAGCGACCAGGCGAAGAACATCAGCGAACTCGACAGCGATGGCCGCTTCGTCAGCATTCGCTCGCTGCGCGCCGCTATCGGTGGACTGGGCCGCGATGCACCGCAGCCCGAGGGCATCACCATGGACAATGCCGGCAACCTGTACGTGGTCAGCGAGCCGAATTTGTTCTACCGGTTCAGCAAGCCTTGAGCTTGATGCCTGTCAGTCAAGCGAACTGGGGCCGCCTTGCGGCCCATTGTCGACAAGCCACCCACCTTGTGGGAGCGGGTTCACCCGCGAGGAATTCCACGCGGTGCATGGCACCGGCTACGCCAGTGTTCGCGGCCGATCCCACAGGGATCTGGGCAAGCTGCCAGATTTTGCACAAGATACAGAGCCTGCGCTGTTTTCATCAATCCAACATCCACCCGGCATCGCCCTCCTCCAGCACACCACCGTGATCCGTCCGGTCACCTTTACGCGCCACAGCCGCGCCTTCGATCAGGAAATGCTCCGCTCCACTCTCGATCACGGCGCCGCACGTGGTCCGATCACCCACCCTGGCAACCGCCCTGCCATTGAAGGTGTACGTGGCACTGCCACTTTCTACCTGGTTGATGCCATGTAACGGGCAGACATGGCGATGGCCTACAAGTACGACAGGGTTCATTGGGCTTCTCCTTTTGATGGCCCGGTACGAGATTCACGGTCTATCTCCTCTGGCCAATGAACCTTCGGTGCCAGGCAGTGCATGTGGCTCAGGCCATCGTCATCGTTCCAGTCACGGGGTGGGTGGGCGAACTTCGGCAGGGCTTCGGGGCCTTGCTGCATGAATAGCCGGGCGATGGCCCAGTAGGCTTCGCCTTTGTAGAGGTCATAGGTGAAGAACACGCGGTCGATGACTTCGTTGGTTTCCGGGTTGCGGATCGACAGCATGACGTTCTCGATCAGGCCACCGTGGCCGGGGGCGTAGACTCGGTAGACTTCGGCGGTTACGTCGTCCCAGTTGTAGGCGACCGGTTTGACGCCCCAGCGTTTGCGGCTGAAGATGAATATGCGGTCATATCGAAACTCGTAAATATATATCTTTTGGCGAAGCCGATTGAAGCGAATTGGTTCATCTCTAGGGGCAACGAGATCAAGCTTGATGTCAGGAATCAAAACCCATAGTAGTGCTGGGCCGATAATTACCAATGATAGGCTCAACAACCAGTCGTACCGCCAATCGTCATATAACAAATCCCAGTACAAGTAAAGCGTCATTCCAAAAAGAAAAAGCAGACCCGGAACACCGATTAGGAATATAACGCCTCGAAGGATGGTGCTGCTCCGCGGCAACTCGAGATAAACATCATCGAAATAGTTGGGTGACGGCTTGACACTCGCCCACACTTCCCGCCACTTTGGCACTTCATGCACCTTGGGAAGGTCATGGCTCCAGCCCAAAGCACGCTCCCACAAAACTTTACCATCACGCTTCACTCGTTAATCTCCCTGACACAAACCTCAACGTAGCCACTTGGTAGGCTCCTATCCGGCCAGTACATTACCAACAGCGTAGCCGCCAAGATTGTGTGTTTCCCTGTAGTCGCCATGAGCGATATCGAGCCAGAAATCTCTAGCTGACAGAGTCCAGTAGAATAAGGTTTTCGCTTCTCGTTAATAGAATATTTGCGGTCGTGGTCGGGGATTCGTGGTGATGTAAAGCTCGAAAATGAAGAGAGCGGCGATAGAGGCTCTTCAGAGTTCGCAAAAAAATTGCCCGAAGCAATAGTTTCCCCACCATCGTAATCAGGGTGATTGCCGTCACCGTAACGATGCACTATCAATTTCCAACGATATCCCGAGGACCGCTCATCGTACATTGGCAAAGCGATTAATAACTTTAGCTTCCTAATTGTTTCGACACTAATCAAGCCACCGATTTTCGGAAGTCCTGGATCAGTTGCCAAGCGCGACTCAAAACTTAACTTCGCCTGAACGCCTAGCGTGGCAGCATTGAGTTCGGCAAAAGCGATATCCGCATGTTCTGGAGCATTCCAATGAATGCTCGGCTTTTCGTCTGCTTTTCCAAAGCAGCACCGCCTTACCCACCGCTCCAGATCAGTTGATTCATTTTCCTGAGCCCGTTTGCTTAGTTGATAAGCAGCAAGCGTGAGGGCTATCGCCAGTCCCAGCGGGCCGAAAAACAAGGGCTTGAGTACTGCAACACTAAACACCATAGTGCCCGAGCCATATAAGAGGAATGAAAAGAAGTGTTGGTTCCTCGCTGCATCATCACCCGCAGCGGCGGTGCGCCTCATGGCATTGATTGCTTGAGCCGTATCAAAGCCCCCTGCAACCGAACTCACCAAAGCACCAAGCCTTATCAAGGCTCCCCCAGTGACTGCGACACCCTTTGCCGACGCCAAATTCAGTGGACCAGCGCTTGATCTCAAAATGAGCCCAACCAACTCGACTTGCCCTCCCAGCACGCCCAACTGAGATCCTTGCAACGCCAACTTGGCCTCATACGCCTTCGGCCCAATCTCCGTTTCCGCCTTTTCCTGATTCCTGCCCAGGCTATCCTGCTGCAAATACAACCCGCCTATCGCCAGCAGGACCTCCCAGCTGCCAGCAATCCCGCGCAACCCGGAAAAACCGGTTTTTACCGATCGGGCCGCCTGCTGCGTCGTGATCTTCATCCCGTGCAATAACCTGCGCGCATCGGTTTCCAACGTCCCCGCTGCCACCGAGATATCCAGCAGGGCAAGCTGCGCCGCGCTGCTCGCCTGGGTCACCCCCATGTTGGCTTCCTTGAACAACCGGCCGTGCACCTCCTCGGCCTTGCCTTCGACCCACACCGTCACGCTGATCATCGTATTGGTGAACCGCGGGTCGAGCACTGCCAGGCTCATCAGCCCGTGCTGGATAATCGGCTGTACTTTGCGCATCGACTTCATCGAGCCAAACTCGAAGTCATCGATGTTGCGATGCATCCGGTCTCGTGCCTCGCTGATCGACGCATTGGCCTTGTGCTGCAACTCCCGGAGGTGGGCACTTTGCAAGGCGTAGTACTCGCCCAGCTTCATCTTCACTTCCAGCTCGATCAGGTGGACGCCGTTGTAGAGAAACTGCGTGGCGCTGTTCAGATGCCGCACAGCCTTCTGAATGCCAGGCGACAGACATGGCGCCAGCCGCTGACTGGCCGCATTGAGCGCACCCTGCGTTTCAGCAATGGCCTGCTTGAGGGTGTTGCGCATGCGCAGGCCGGCGTCATCGCTGGCGATGATCTTGCTCAGCATGCCGTAGAGCTTGTCGCTGTCGTTCCAGTTGATCGCTTCTGTGGCGGAGAAACTGGGCAGCAGCCCGGCCAGCAATGACTGGTCGCGCATCAGCAAGGCGCGGTAGGGCGGGCTGTCCGGATCCTGCAGCCATTTCAACCAGAGCAGTTCGCTGGTGCCGGATGCGGGAACATGCGGTTCAAGGCGGAGGACGACAGCTTCCGTAACGCCGCCACCCAGGCACAGGGCCATGGTCTTGGCATAGGCCACCCCGGACTCACGATCGTTACCGTCGTAGTCGTACGCCTCGGCCACCTTGAACATGGGCGTATCGAACAAGGCAGCGTACGCCTTTGCATCCTTGTCGATGAAACGCTGAAACTCGCGCTCCTGCTGCTCATATTCAGCCTGGAACGCGGCCCGCTGCGGTTCGTGGTAGCGCTCTTCAAGCCGCTCGTCACTCTCCTGCTGCGCACGCTCGACCAATAGCTGCCGCTCGACTGCCGGGTCGGTGAACACCGGCGACCCATCGCCCGTCATCGGTTCCAGCGACGGCACCTTCTGCGCCGCCCATTCCCTGTGCGTGGCACGAATGATCTGCAGGATCTGCGAGGTCTGCAGTTGATAGGCCCGCATCGGTTCTTCACGCCAGGCCTGACGCTTCAGTACCCAGTTCAGGCGCTGATGGTTGTACTCCTGAATCAGCCCGACGGTGTCGTCGAGCACCACCGCCAGCACGCCGTTTTCCAGCTTGTGCCGGTTGATCGCATTGACCAGATACCCACGCAGGGCGAACCGGCGCAACCAGCGGCTGTGGAAGCCATGCGCACTGTCGAAGGGGGCACAGCCATGCTGGGCATACTCGAACACCTGCTGGTCGACCCCAAGCTTATCGGGCGTCATGGCGATGCCTAGGAGTTCGGGATTGCTGCGTGCCTGAATCAGGTCCAGGCCCTCGAAGCGATGCGCAGGCGACGCGCCGCTCTTGTAGGCGTTCAGCACGCTCACCGGCCAAGGATCGCTGGAGAAGGCCAGCCAGGCGCTGGCGTACCTGCTGGTATCGATGTTGAGAAAGGCCGAAGGAATGTCGTGATCTGCGTTCACGCATTTTTCGGGCAGCGGCGAAGGCGGGCCGTCTGGCGGCTCATAAGGATTAAAGCGGCGCAGATGACCTTGCTCGCTGACGGCATAGGCGTGCCAGACCTGCTGGTCGAGCAGGACATACAGGTAGCCCCTGCGCAAAGTGCGCAAGCCGATCTTGGTCGAGATATGCCGGTTATCCGCCACGGTGGAGACACACCTGGGGCGGGTATCCGGCACCAGGGCGCGACGCAGCGGCAAGATCGGCAGGCCCTGCCGCTCGCAGGACATGCACTGGTCGTGTGGCAGCCCGGCTTCGGCGATCGCGAGGGCAATACGTTGGCTGATGGTCATAAACGACTCTCGGATTTCGGCAGGCATTCGATCAGTTGGCGCCATTGCGCCTCGGAGTAGCGGGCGAGCAATGCGGCAAGAGGCGCCTGACCTCTGGCAGCTGCGTCGATCATTTCGCCCACCACAGGTACGGTATGCAGCCTAGGGTGAATGCACAGGTGATGGAGAGCGAAGGCCACGATGTCCTCCATCTCGCTCAGGCCCAACCTGCGTGCATCATCGACATGGTTCGAAGCACGCACCGCAGCAAACGGTGGAATCTGACACTGATTGATATGCTGCGAACCCGCCCGCAACACTCTCCAGGTAGCCAGCACACGTTCGATCAGCCCCACGTCATCCTGAATTCGCCGCGCAGGGGGCGGCAAAGGGTGTCGCTGCCCGCTCTGCCCTTTCAGGCTTGCCAACCTCCCACCGCTACTCAGGAACAACCAATCACTGATCGGCCACCATGGGCCTTGTTCAAGCCGCTCGAACGTCGCCGCCAGCAACTCCAGACGGACGGGTTCGTAGACCGGGTAGCAGCCAAATTCCCGATTGGAATCGGGCAGCCGACACAAGGCCGTGAGATGGGACGCGACAGCGGCCGAAGGTGCCTCACTGAACAGCCAGCCACACAGGTAACGCCGTTGCTGAAACAACGCCCTCTGCGCTGCCCGGGCGGTCAGTTCCAGCAAACGGCGACTGGGGACAGTGCCGGGCGAAGCCAGGCAGACCAGTACGGGATGCAGTTGGGGGGCATGGGCCAGGTCGGCCCGGTACACACGGGCCAATGCCTGCTCACCCAGGGCATTGCGCAGCGGGGCAAGCAAGGCGTGGTCGCCATCGTGAGCAGTCGCAAGCGGGTCTATCAGCACATGGCAGTACAAGTGCGCCCGATGGTGGCTTTCGATGAGCCTGACCAAGTCATCAGTGTCCATCAGACCTTGGCCTCGCACTTGTTGCTGGCGTCAGGGGTAAGCATGAGTGACTGGCTATTTCCAGCCCCTGACGTAGCCGCGCTGGTTGGCCCCAGCAGGTCGAGTTTCAGCCCATTGATGGTGATGCCCTGCTCATCCAGTACAATGCTACCGCCCACGGTTCTGAACTCGATGCGCTCACTGGCGCGCACCTGATAGGTCGTCGTACGTTGCTCCATGCCCTGCCCGACGGTGACCTTTTGCACACCTTTGACGACAAGCTCGGCGTCCTTTCCGACAAAGACCTGGTGATTGGCCCCCGTTGATTCGCTACGGTCGTTGCCTACCTTCTCGATCAGGTCATGCTTGATGTCTACGCTGCAGGTTTGCCCGATGAGCTGGGTATGGTCACGCCCGGTTTCCTGGCGGAAGTCATTGCCGATATTCAAGTGCTCATCATTGCCGACCTGCTCGACACGATTACGCCCGACACGCGTGGTCTCATCATTACCGACTACGTTGTTCTGGTCCCGCTGGGCATGGATGAACACTTCTTCCTTGCCCAGTTCGTCCTCGAAGCGCAGCTCGTTGAAGCCATCGCCCTTGTGGGTCTGGCTCTTGATGGTCATGCGAGTCTTGTGTTCGGGCAGGTCGTACGGCGGCAACTGGTTGCCGCAGTAGGTACGCCCGGTGATCATCGGCTGGTCGGGGTCGGCGTTGACGTACTGGATGATCACGTCCTGGCCGATGCGCGGAATGGCCATCGAGCCCCAGCTGCCGCCGGCCCAGCCTTGCGACACGCGCACCCAGCAGGAGCTGAATTCGTTGTTCTCGCTCTCCCGATCCCAGGGGAAGCTGACCTTGACCCGGCCCCACTCGTCGCAGTAGATCTCTTCCCCGGGCGGCCCGACGACGGTGGCCATGTGTGGGCCGTCGATGCGTGGCTTGGGCAACGGCGCCGGACGCCATTCGATCCGGCCGGGTACCAGCACGGCTTCCTGCGAGTAGCGCGTTCCTTGTTCGGCTCCGGCAGCTTCTTCTTGCAAGCTGGTGAATTGGCTGCCCTCGTGATGTATACGCATCACACGCCAATGTGCGTTGAGGTCTTTGCGCGGATGTTCGATGAGGGTGAAGCTCAGCCCCGGTTGCAGGCGGACATCGTCACCCTCGACTTCGGCAATATGGGCGTCATGGCGCAGGGCCGTTAGACGGGTGGCGGTGAAGGGTACACCGACCGCATCGCGCTTGTAGCGGCCGGGGTAATCGAAGCGCTCATAGTCCCGGGACTGATGGGTGATGCCACTGTCACCTGCGCGGTGTTCCTGCCGGTACTGCGGATTGGTGAAGGTGTAGTCCCGCTGCACCTGGCGGGCGGTGCGCACCTGTTCGCTGTAACGCAGGCGGCGCAGGCAAGGCCTGGCCTGGTCGCCACCGCTGTTGGCGCGGTACAGCACCTGGTCGGGGCCGATGTCGCCTTCATCGAAGAAGACATCATCCTCGTCGTCGGCCTTGATCGCGCTCCGGCTGATCTGCCCCAGCGCCAACAGTCGGTCAGTGATGACCAGTTGGTGGTGTTTCGGCGTGTGCTCGAAGCGATAGACGAAACCCTCTTCACCAGCCAAGCGGGCGATGAAGTCGAGGTCCGTTTCACCGGCCTGTACGCAGAACTCGCGCACCTGATGCTCGCCCATACTCTTGATTTCGAAACGGGCAATGCCCTGGCGCTTGAGCATCAATTCGAGAATCTGCGGCACGGTTTTCTGCTGGAAGATGCGCCAGTTCGAACGCAAGCCGGCACGGGCCAGCACGGGCTCGACCAAGGCGCGGTAACGGGTGCGATAGAACCCCGTCTCACCCTGGCTGAAGCTGCTGACCAGGCCGTGCACATAGCGCAGGGGGCGCTCACCGCGCCAGATCGTGAACAGCACCGGCTTGTCGAGCAACTGGCCGAAGTCGACATCGTCTTCGAAACTGATCAACTCCAGCTTCAACTGGAACGGTGTGCTGATGGCTTCGTCGAATTCGAACGAAACCACTTCGAACTCATGCTGGCCAGCCAGCGGCTGGAAGGTAAAACGCAAAGCGGATTGGCTAGGCATGTGGATTCCCCCTGCTACTGCTGCAAAATGCCGTTGAGCGATTCCAGAACCTCGGCGGTGATCAAGCTCAGGCGGTAGCTGTAGTAGCAGTAGGCGCAGACCATGGCGATAGCAGAGATCACCAACGGGCTCCACCAGGGCCATTCCCAGCGCCGCATGCGGTGTGGGCGATGGACGACGTTGGTATAGGGATCGTCGCCCGGGAATTCCGGCGCGGGGCCGCGCAGTTCACGAATGACCCTGTGCATCCGCGAAATCAGGGCGTTGATGATTTCATCGCACTTTGGGTCTAGGGCGTACTTGCCCTTCAGGCCCAGGCAAAAGCAGAAGTACAGGAACTCCAGCACATCCTGGAATTCCTCGGGCGACTGCATCATCCGCTCCAGCAAAAGGAAGATCTTCTCGCCACCGTGAGTTTCGTCATGGAAGATGCTGAGCAGTGGTTCTTGGCTCCAGCACGAATTGTTGCCCCAGGGTCGGCTCATCACGGCCTCGTCCAGATACAGGCACAAGGCATAGGAATAGACTTCGAGATGCGCAGTGGAATAACCGTGCTGCTGTATTTCCTCGCGGATGGCGCTGACCTGGGTCTGCAGGGTCTTGTGCACGTATTCGATGTTGGGCAAGTCATCCAGCGTGCGCAGGCGCATGACCAGGCCGAACAGCGGGTTTGCCGCGTCAAGCATCAGGTTGGCGAAGCCGCCGCGTAGCTGGAAGTCCGGGTCGGCCGGATAACCCTCATGACCTGCGCGCCTGCCCTGACCGGGCGGATAGGGTGAATCGGTGCCCTCCGGGACATCGAGCATGGCATGCAGGCTGTTTTCAGTTACGTCATGGGCAGTGTTGGCTGACTGGAATTTTCCAGGAGGAACAGCAGATGGGCCGGGCATGAAGAGGTCCTTGTCTTCCAGTAGACTGAAGACATGAACACTATCGGGGAATCAATTCTTCGAGGAGCTTGGGGCGTCCCAAAACGTTGTAGGAATTTTCTCCTTTTCTCCTTTTCTGGACGCCTCAGCAGTTGATCGGTTACCCCGAGTCCCAGCAATTGTCGCCGTGATGCCGGAATTCTGGGGCCGCTTTGCGGCCCTTTCGCGACGCAAGGCCGCTCCTGCAACGACTGCGCCAGCCCTCGTGTGGGCGGTGCAGCGCCGCAACCGTTCAATCAGCCAAACAACCTGGCCAGAAAACCCAGCTTCTTCTTGTACGAGCGCCGTGCTTCCAGCGCATCCTCCAGGCTCACCGCCAGGAACCGCGCCTGCTGGTTGGGCTGCATCTGCCCGATCAGGTCCAGGTCGGCGCTGATCACCGTGCCGATCATGGCGTAGCCGCCACCCGACACCGCATCACGGTGCAGGATGATCGGCTCCAGCCCCGCCGGTACCTGGATCGAACCGATCGGGTAGCAGCTGTCGACGATGTTCGAGGGGTCCGAGCCGGCCCCGAACGGCTGCTCCCGCGGCTGAAAGCTCAAGGCACTGCCGCCCTTGTAGCGATAGCCAATACGGTCTGCCTCGGAACCGACCGTCCAGGCCTCGGTGAAAAAGCTCTGCGCCGCAGCCTTGGTCAGGCGGTGAAAATACAGCCCCGGCACCACCCGCAGCACCACCTCGCCCCCCAGGGCCTGGCGCAAGGCCATCGGCAGGCTTGCACCAGCGCGGGTCTTGCCGCTGGCTACGCCGACCGGCAACAGGTCGCCCGCCATCAGCTTGCGCCCATGGAAGCCACCCAATGCACCCAGCGCATAGGTTGAGCGGCTGCCGAGCACCTCGGGTACATCGATACCACCGGCCACCGCCAGATAAGCCCGGGCGCCTGCGGTAGGAAAGCCGAAACGCAACACCTGCCCGGCACGCACGGCAAATGCGGTGTCCGGGCGTTGCTCGCGGCCATCGAGCAAGGCTGGCATCTGCGCACCACACACCGCCACCAGTGCATCCTGCTGAAACTCCAGCTCCGGCCCCACCAGCGCGCACTCCAGGCCCGCGGCGCCGGCCGGGTTGCCCACCAGGTGGTTGGCCGCCCTCAGGGCGTACTGATCGAGCGCGCCGGACGGCGGGATGCCCAGGTGGTAGTAGCCTTCGCGGCCCAGGTCCTGCACCGAGGTAGCCAGGCCGGGTTTGAGTACCTTGATCATGCCAGCACCTCTTGCAGGGTCCGTGGATAGCCGACCGGGTCGGCGAGGAACGCGTCCAGGGAGAATTCCACCGGGCGAATGCGCAGGTCGAAACGGCCTTCTTCTACATCCGCCACCGCCTGGTCGTAAGTACGGCGATCGATGGGCTTGAACTGCACGATGTCTCCCGGGCGGAAGAACACCATATGCTCCTTCAGGTAGTTCAGTGTCTGCTGCGGGTCGTAGATCGGCGCCGGGGTCACGCCGAACATCTGGTAGCCGCCGGCCCCGCGCACGGAATAGATGCACCCGAAGCAGCCGCCATGGCCGAGGGTGAGTTTGGGGGTGTCCGTACGCGGGCGCAGGTACTTGGGCACCTGCAGTTGCCGCTCGCGCTCGACCATCTGGAACATGAACGGCAGGCCAGCGACGAAGCCCACCATCGACACGAACCACGGTGCGCCGCTGTGTGCGACAATGAATGCCTCGACATCGGCCAGGCCGTTGACCCGCGCGGCGTACTCCAGGTCGGTGCTGCCCGGGTCCTGGTGGCGGTCACGAAAACGCATCAGCGTTTCATGGGTCCAGGGGTCGTTGTACAGCACCGGAATCTCGATGATCCGCGTCTGCAACGAGCGCTCGGCCACCGCCTGCGCTTCAGCACCGCGCACCGCTGCCAGCAGCGCCTGCGGGGCGATACGGTCCGGGTCGAAGCGGATCTGGAACGAGGCGTTGGCCAGGCACACATCCAGCACGCCATCCAGGGCCAGCCGTTCCACCGCACGGGTGACGGCCATGCCCTTGAAAAAAGCCTCCAGCGACATGCTCTCGCTGACTTCGGCAAACAGGTGCTCGTCGGCGCCAAAGCTGTAACGGATCGGGGTTGTAGCAAGCGGTTCGGCCATGACTGTTCCTTTTCTTGGAGTCTTTATAGAAAGGCAGGCGAAAGCAAACTGCACAGGCTCAGCGTGGCGCGCGTACCACGATACCGGCAGCGTCCAGCGCCTTGCGCGTGGCCTCCACCAGGTCGAGCGCACCTGGGGTATCACTGTGCAGGCAGATGGAATCGAACGCGATGGCCAGGTCCTGCCCCTCGACCGTGCGCACCACGCCTTGCTGGCAAGCCCGCAACACCCGCTCAGCAACGGCCCTGGGCTCGTAGCCCCGCACATTGCGGGTAAACACGATCGACCCGCTCAGGTCGTACTCGCGGTCGGCGTAGAACTCGCGAATCACCGGCTGGCCCAGTGCCTGGGCAATGCGGCAGATCACCGAACCCGGCATGCAGTACAGCAGCAGCTCCGGCTCGATCACCCGCAGGTTTTCCACCAGCAGCCGCGCGGCTTCTTCGTCACGTGCCAGATGCATGTACAGCGCACCGTGCGGTTTGATGTGCTGCAGGCGCACGCCTTGGGCGCGGGCAATTTCACGCAGTGCGCCGAGCTGGTAGAGCATGTCGTCGACCAGTTCCTGGGCCGGGGCATTGATGTGCCGGCGGCCGAAGCCGACCAGGTCGCGGAACCCAGGGTGCGCCCCCACAGCAACGCCTAGGGCCTTGGCCCGCTGGACGGTGCGGCGCATGGTGCCGGGGTCACCGGCATGGAAGCCGGTGGCGATGTTGGCCGAGCTGATGTAGCCCATCAGCTCGTTGTCGACGCCGTCGCCAATGGTCCACGGGCCAAAGCCCTCCCCCATGTCCGAGTTGAAATCCACCACCTGCATGACTGTCTCTCCTGGCGCTTGTGACTGCATGCAAGCCACGTTAGATTCTCCGCACCCCCTTGGGAAGATTTATAAACAGATGGGGTGTCTTCGGAAAATCAGATACCCAGGGAGCCTACCGTGTCACTGACCCTGCGCCAGGTCCGCTACTTCGTCGCCACCGCCGAGATCGGCCAGATTTCCCAGGCGGCGATCCACCTGAACATTTCCCAGTCTGCCGTGACCACGGCGATCAAGGAGCTGGAGGCGATGCTCGGCGTGATGCTGTTCCAGCGCTCGGCCCAGGGCATGAGCCTGACCGAGGCCGGTCGGCACTTCCTGAACCGCGCCTACGTGATCCTGCGCAGCGTGGACGATGCGCTTAACAGCCCGCTGCCGGATGTGCGCGCCAGCGGCCTGCTGCGCCTGGCAGCAAGCTATACGGTGATCGGCTACTTCCTGCCGCATCACCTGCAACGCCTGGAACACTGGCACCCGGACGTGACCCTGGAGCTTTACGAACAAGAGCGCAGCGCCATCGAGCAAGGCCTGCTGGAGGGGCGTTTCGACATGGCGGTGGTGCTCACCGCCAACCTCACCCACCCGGACATCGTCTCGGAAACCCTGTTCAACTCCGAACGCCGCCTGTGGCTGCCCGGCCACCATCCGCTGTGCGAGCGCTCGGCGGTAAGCCTGGCCGATGTGGCTTGCGAGCCGTTCATCCTGCTGACCGTGGATGAAGCCGAGCAAAGCGCCATGCGCTATTGGGAACAGGCCGGGCAGCGGCCGAAAGTGCGGGTGCGGACCAGTTCGGTGGAAGCCGTGCGCAGTATGGTCGCCAATGGCAGCGGTGTGGCGATCCTGTCGGACCTGGTGCACCGCCCGTGGTCGCTGGAGGGCAAGCGTATCGAGACGGTGACCATCAGCGACCCGGTGACGCCGATGAGCGTGGGGTTGGCCTGGCACCGGGAACGGGCGTTCAGCCCGGCGATGCAGGCCGTGCGCAATTACTTCCATGATGCATTTCTGGCGCCGCAGCAGTTGTCGGCACGGCGCTGACCAGTTTTTTGCCGGCCCGGCCTCTTCGCGGGCATGCCCGCTCCCACAGGGGCCGCGTGGCTTTCAAGTATCCAGACCAAGGCCGGCTTGCTTTTACCGCTCCACGGGCATAGCGTTCGGGAGTTTTCTTTACTGTGCCCAGGAGCAACTCCATGTACACCGGCATCGTCCAGGCCGTCCGCCCTCTGCTTGATGTGACCACCTACCCGGGCCACAACCAGTTCACCATCGACCTCACCCCGGAACTGCTCGACGAGCTGAAGATCGGCGCCAGCGTCAGTGTCGAGGGCACCTGCCTGTCGGTCACCGAAATCGACGGCACCCAGGTCAGGTTCGACGCCATGACCGCCACCCTCGAGCGCACCAACCTGCGCAACTTCAAGGCCGGCCAGGGCGTCAACATTGAACGCTCGGCGAAGATGAACGCCGAAGTCGGTGGCCACCTGATGGCCGGCCACATCGCCACCACCGCCGAAATCGTCGAGCTGTCGATCAAGGAAACCGGTGCCTTCATCAAGTTCCGCATGCCACCGCAATGGGGCAAGTACGTGTTCCCGCGCGGTTTCATCGGGGTAAACGGCTGCAGCCTGACCGTCGCCGATGTCGAGGACAACGTGATCACCATCAACCTGATCCCGGAAACCCTGCGCCAGACTACCTTCGCCAGCTACAAGGCCGGCGAGCTGCTCAATATCGAAGTGGACCACCAGACCATGGTCCTGGTCGATGTGGTGGAGCGCACCATCAAAGGCACCCTGGCCCGCGAAAAACTGCTGCCCTGAGACCCGCCCATGCTGCCTACCGCCCTCCCCGCACGCACAGCCAAACGGCTGCGCCTGCAAATTCTGCGTGGTCGTGTCGGCCTTGGCCTGGTCGCCGGCCTGTCGGTGCTGGCCGGCATGACCGATGCCATTGGCCTGCTGGCCCTGGGCGACTTCGTATCGTTCATGAGTGGCAATACCACCCGCCTGGCCGTCGCCATCAGCGAGGCGGACCTGGCCCTGGTGCTGCGCCTGAGTGCTGCGGTGCTGGGCTTCGTCGCTGGCAACGCCCTGGGCGTGCTGCTGGCGCGCGGCTTCCGCCGTCGGGCCTGGCCGGTGCTGCTGGTGGTCGCCGCCCTGCTGGCCTTCGCGGCGACATGGCCCTTGGCGGTCACTTTTCCGGCGTTGCTCGCGGCCACACTGGCCATGGGCATGATCAATGCCGTGGTCGAACAGGTGAATGGCCTGCCTATCGGCCTGACCTACGTCACCGGTGCCCTGTCGCGCTTCGGTCGTGGCCTGGGGCGCTGGCTGCTGGGCGAGCGGCGCAATGGCTGGCGGGTGCAACTGGTGCCTTGGGCCGGCATGCTGCTGGGTGCCGCGCTGGGTGCCTGGCTGCAACACCACCTGGGCCTGCTGGCACTGACCGGCAGCTGCGCACTGGCCTGCGTACTGGCCATGGTGTCGCGGTTCATCCCGGGCGCCTGGCAGCGCGGTTACATGCCGCGCTGATCACCTGTGGAAGCTGGTTGGCGATGCGCCGCGAAAGCGGCGCGCACTGAAATCAGATGCCTTCGCGGGCCAGGTCCATGGCGAAGTAGGTGAGGATCAGGTCGGCACCGGCACGCTTGATCGCGCCAATGCTTTCACGCACCACCCGGCCTTCATCGATGGCGCCAGCCAGGCCGCCGAACTTGATCATCGCGTACTCGCCGCTCACCTGATAGGCCGCCAGCGGCAGGCGCGATGCTGCGCGGATATCGGCGATCACGTCGAGGTAGGCACCGGCCGGCTTGACCATCAGCACATCCGCCCCTTCCTGCTCGTCGAGCAGCGACTCACGCACGGCTTCGCGGCGGTTCATCGGGTTCATCTGGTAGCTCTTGCGGTCGCCCTTCAGCGCGGTACCACCGGCTTCACGGAACGGGCCATACAGCGACGAGGCAAACTTGGTGGAATAGGCCATGATCGCGGTATCGTGGAAACCGGCACCATCCAGCGCGCTGCGAATGGCCTGGACCTGGCCGTCCATCGCCGCCGACGGGGCAATGAAGTCGGCACCGGCAGCGGCGGCGATGACTGCCTGCTTGCCCAGGTTGGCCAGGGTGGCGTCGTTGTCCACGCCATGGTCGTGCAACACACCGCAGTGGCCGTGGCTGGTGTATTCGCAGAAGCAGGTGTCGGACATCACCACCATTTCCGGCACGGTGTCCTTGCAGATGCGCGACATGCGCGCGACCAGGCCGTTTTCGTTCCAGGTGTCGCTGCCAACGGCGTCCAGGTTGTGCGAAACGCCAAAGGTCATTACCGACTTGATACCGGCGCGGGCATAGCGCTCGATTTCCTGGGCCAGCAGCTTCTCGGGGATGCGGTTGACGCCCGGCATGCTGGTGATCGGCACGAAGTCATCGATGCCCTCTTCGACGAAGATCGGCAGGATCAGGTCTTCAAGGCGGAACTCGGTTTCCTGGAAGATCGTGCGCAGGGACTCGTTCTGGCGCAGGCGGCGTGGACGAACGGACGGGAATTGGTTGGACATGACAGCTCCAGGGAATTTGAACGGCGTATACCTTATGCCTGTCTCGCGCCAGTGAAAAGGCCAGATGACGAGATATTGTCTTGCGTCAAAGGCAATGGCTGCATTTTTCCTGGGCCGGCCTCTTCGCGGGTAAACCCGCTCCCACAGAATTCGCGCTGCACTTGCAGGAGCGGGTTTACCCGCGAAGAGGCCACTGCAAGCAACCTGTTACTGCAGCCAGGGCGGCGCAGGCTCCTCTGCCCTGGCCACCCCATGCTCGGCCTCGACCCGCGCGGCACGCCGGCGCGCATCATCCAGCCGCGCCGCATCGATCTCGCGCATCACCCCGGCCACGTCAGCCGCCTGCTCGTCATCCTCGAACAGCCCCGTCAGCGGGCTGTCCGGGCGCAGTTCGCCCGCCTCGTACAAGGCCCACATTTCCTGCGCATACCGGGTACTTTTCAGCTCCGGCGCAAAGCGCCCGAAATAGTGGGCCATGTTGGCCACATCGCGCTGCAGCATGCTGAAGGCATGGTTGTTGGCCGCTGCGTCCACAGCCTGCGGCAAGTCGATGATCACCGGCCCGTCCGGGCCAAGCAGCACGTTGAACTCCGACAGGTCGCCATGCACCAGTCCGGCACACAGCATCAGTACGATCTGGCGAATCACGAAAGCATGGAACGCCCGGGCATCCTCGGCGTCGAGGTGCACGTCGTTCAGGCGAGGGGCCGCGTCACCGTCGGCATCGGTCACCAACTCCATCAACAGCACGCCGTCCTGGAAGTCATAGGGCTTGGGCACCCTCACGCCGGCACCGGCCAGGCGGAACAGCGCCGCCACTTCGGCATTCTGCCAGGCGTCTTCGGCTTCCTTGCGGCCGTATTTGCTGCCCTTGGCCATGGCCCGGGCCTGGCGGCTGTTGCGCACCTTGCGGCCCTCCTGGTACTCGGCGGCCTGGCGGAAACTGCGCTTGTTGGCTTCTTTATAGACCTTGGCGCAGCGTACCTGGCTGCCGCAGCGCACCACATACACGGCGGCTTCCTTGCCACTCATCAATGGCCGCAGTACTTCATCGACCAGGCCGTCTTCGATCAGGGGTTCGATTCTTTTCGGTGTCTTCATCAGGCTGCGTTCGGGGTCCTGGCTGTGTTGCGGACATCCTCTCACAGCCTGATGCGACTTGCTCGTCTGTCTTCAGGGCGAACGACTCAGGCGCCCTGCCCTACACTGCCAACCGCCACACCGCGCGCCCGACGCCGTGTCACCAGCAGCCCGGAACACACCACCAGCACCGCCAGCACCATGGTCGATACCACTTCCAGGCGGTGGTCCGGACGGAACAGCATCAGCACCAGCACACCGCTGATGAACAGGATCACGCCCCAGGTCAGCCACGGGAACAGCCACATGCGGTAGCCCAACGTCTTGCCCTGTGCGGTCAGGCGCTGGCGCAGGCGCAGCTGGGAAACGGCGATCACCAGGTACACCAGCAAGGCAATGGCGCCGGAGCTTGCCATGAGGAAGCCGAACACCTTGGCCGGCACCAGGTAATTGGCGATCACCGCCAGGAACGCCGCACCGGTAGACAGCAGCACCGCCACCACCGGCGTGCCACTGCGGCTGGTCACCTGGGCGCAGGCAGGGGCGTCACCGCGGCGGCTCAGCGAATAGACCATGCGCGAGGCGGTGTACAGCGAGGAGTTGAGGCAGCTGGTCACCGAGGTCAGCACCACGAAGTCGATGATGGCCTTGGCATTCGGTACCCCGAGGGTGTCCAGCACCGTGACATACGAGCCTTCGGTGGCCAGGCGCGGGTCGGTCCACGGTACCAGCGCGATGACAATGAAGATCGACAGGATGTAGAACAGGGTGATCCGCCAGATCACCGAGTTGGTGGCCTTGGAAATATGCTTGCCTGCTTCGTCGGATTCGGCCGCGGCGATGGTCACCACCTCGGCCCCGAGGAACGAGAACATGGTAATCAGCATGGCGCTCAGCACGGCACCAAAACCATTGGGCATGAAACCGCCGCTATCCCACAGGCGCGACACACCGCTGACACCGGAGCCTGGCAGCAGGCCAAAGATGGCGCACACTCCCAGCGCGATGAAACCGACGATGGCCACCACCTTCACCAACGCCAGCCAGAACTCGAACTCACCGTAGTTCTTCACGCTGAACAGGTTGGTGGCGGTCAGCAACAGGGTAATCACCAGCGACAATACCCAGATCTCCATCTGCGGGACCCAGGAATTGATGATGGTGGCGGCGATATTGGCCTCGATGGGGATGATCAGTACCCAGAACCACCAGTACAGCCAGCCGATGGTGTAGCCGGCCCACTTGCCAATGGCGAGGTCGGCATAGGTAGAGAACGAACCGGTGTCCGGCGAGGCAACGGCCATTTCGGCCAGCATGCGCATCACCAGCACCACCAGTGCGCCGGCCAGGATATAGGCCAGGATGGTGGCGGGCCCTGCTTCGGCAATCGCACGGCCGGAGCCGACGAACAGGCCGGCACCGATCACGCCGGCAATGGACAGCATGGTGACATGCCGTGATTTCAATCCATGACTCAAATTGTTCTTGTGGGTTTGCATGGCGCTACCTTGTTGTTTTTGTCATGCCCACGCGGGGGCCGCCGGCTTGCACGTCACCGACGCAGGCGCGAAAAAGCCCGCCCTGCCCTAGATGGTGAGTAGGGCAGTACGGGTTGAGTAAAACGAAACCGCAGAACGTATTACCGCTATGTCAGCCGGCAGCCCGCTGCCGGGGCGCCAGGTCGGCCTTGGGGAACCCGCTGCCCTGGCGGGCAACCTGCTCACAGACCTTGTCGACGATGTAGGCACCGATCGGGATGGCGGAGGTGGCGGCCGGCGACGGCGCGTTGCACACATTGACGCTGCGCGCAGTGTTGACGAACAGGAAGTCGTCGATCAGCTTGCCGTCACGCGACACGGCCTGGGCACGCACGCCGGCCGGGTAAGGCGTGAGATCGGCCTTGGTGATGCTCGGGCAGTACTTCTGTACCTGCTTGAGGTAGCCGCCCTTGAACAGCGAGTTCTTCATCTCGATCAGGCCCGGGCGGAAGTTCTTCGCCAGCACCTTGAGAATGCCGGGGGTGGTCAGGGTCTGGAACAGGTCGCTGGGGCTGATGTCGCTCTTGCGATAACCCTCACGCTTCATCGCCAGCACGGCGTTGGGGCCAACGGTGACGGTGCCGTCGATCATGCGCGTCAGGTGCACGCCCAGGAACGGCATGGACGGGTCGGGAATCGGGTAGATCAGGTGGTTGACGATCTGGTTGTGCTGTTTGGGCAGCAGGTAGTACTCGCCGCGGAACGGGCAGATGACGAACTCGGTACGCAAGCCCAGCATGCTCACCACCCGGTCGGCCATCAGGCCCGAGCAGGTCACCAGGAAACGGCTGCGCAATTCGTCACCCTGCGTGCGCACGATCACTTCGCTGGCCAGTTCCTGCAGGCCGACCACCTCGGCGCCGTAACGGATTTCGCCGCCGGCGCGCTGGAACTCGGCGCCCATGGCCGCAGTCACTTCGGCGTAATTGACGATGCCGCTGGAGGGCACGAATATGCCGCCCATGCCGACGATATTGGGCTCGCGCTCGCGCAGTTCGGCCGCCGACAGCCAGTAGCGCTCCAGGCCATTGGCCGCGGTGCGCTCCCACAGCGCTTTCATGCGCTGCATTTCCAGGTCGTTGGTGGCCACCAGCAGCTTGCCGCACTCATCGAAGCGGATGCCGTGCCGGGTGCAGAAGGCCTTGGTGGCCTTGTTGCCTTCCAGGCAGAAGCGCGCCTTGAGGCTGCCGGGGGTGTAATACACGCCGGCGTGGATCACGCCGCTGTTGTGGCCGGTCTGGTGGCGGGCCGGGCCGGACTCTTTCTCCAGCAGGAGAATCTTCGCGTCCGGGTAGACCTTGATCAGGTGCATGGCCGTGGACATGCCCACAATGCCACCGCCAATGATGATGAAATCGTACACAGCCTTACCTCACACGCAGGCATTGCCTGACTGGCTCACCATGGCCCGCACGGGTCATGGTGGCATCGTTTTGTGCAAAGGCGCGTGGGCGGGCGCCCGCCCCGCGCCCTGTCATTATTGCCCGCGCTGGTACAGCGGTTTGGGGAAGGCGACGTAGCCGCGCTGGCGCATCAGCTCGCGGCGCAGGCCTTCGTGCGGCGTAAAGCGGTCGCGGCCATGCAGCCAGAACAGATTGTTGATCAGCAGGAAGCTTCCCACGCCCACCGGTACCGACAGCTTCTTCTCGCTGCCTTCGAGCGATTCGGACAAGGCGTTCAGCCAGATGCCCTCCTCGTAGTTCTCCGGCTGCACGAACTGGTCGATGTAGCGCATGGTCGGACGGCCTTCGGCATCGGTGTCGAACACCGAGTGGAACACATCCTCGGACACCTTCTTGCTCGGTGGTGCGGTCCAGCGCATTTCCCGACGGGCCAGCGGGTGGCGGAAGAATTCGTCGCACTGCTCCCAGTCGTCCAGGTGCAGCAGCAGCGAGTTGCCGCCTTCCATGTTCTTTTCGTCGATCTTCAGCATCAGCACGTAGTCGGTGATCTGGTTGACGAAGGTGCCATCGTTGTGCAACTCCATGACCCGGTGCGGCTGACGCAGGTAGCTATCGGAGTTGTCGGTGTTGACCACCACGAAGCGGGCATAGAACTGGCCGCTCATGGCGTCGTAGTTGGAGCGGCCGATCAGGTGTGCGCAGGCGGTGGTGAACTTGACCATGTCCTCGGCCTGGCTCACGTCATCCAGGCCGACCGGGGTGATCAGCATGCCGCCGCTGGCGCGATTGAGGATGGTATTGAGCAGCACCGGCCGCAGGGTGCCCTGGCACAGCTCGTCGAGGATCTCGCCAACCCGGAAGCGCAGGAACGACTTGTACTCCAACGCCTGCACCGGCCACTGGGCAACGGCCTGGACGAACGCTTCGACCGTTTCGCGGGCAAAGGTGAGTTCAAGCAGGCGCGGCGACTGTTTCGAGGGGGCGATGGTGTAACCACGCGGTTCGAGCGGCAGTGGCATCACAAGTTCGTCGATCTGCGTAAAAGCGTTCATGGCAGTGTCCTGGCAGAAAAAAGTGGGGTGGCGCCGTCCGGGCATGAGCTGGATCAGTGCGGGCGAGGTAAAAATATCGCCACAAACTGAAAATGTCTACATTTTTGTTGTTCGACGACAAAACGTTTGTTTGTCCATTGTTTTTCGCCAGCGAACGCTTTCGGTATGATCGACAAAACCGTTTGAGGAACAGGATCTTGGAAGCGCTCGCCCCCCGACAAAACTCAGCATTCAGCGGGTATGAGAGGCTCAAGAAGGACATCATCCGCGGCGTGTTCAAGCCCGGAGAAAAGCTGTTGATGAGCACCCTGAAGGACCGCTACGACCTGGGCGTGGGCCCGCTGCGCGAAGCGCTGTCGCAGCTGGTGGCCGAGCACCTGGTCAACGCGATCAGCCAGAAGGGCTACCGCGTGGCGCCCATGTCGCTGGACGAGATGAACGACATCTACGATGCCCGCGCCAACCTGGAGGCGATGATCATCACCCTGGCCATCGAGCGTGGCGACGACGCCTGGGAGGCGTCGGTACTGGCCCACTCGCATACCCTGGCCAAGGTGGTGGAAGTGAAGACCCGCGAGCAGCGCCTGGATGTGTGGGACGAACGGCACAAGGCGTTTCACACTGCCATTGCCTCGGGCTGCGGCTCCAAGCACCTGCTGCAGGCGCGCACCTACCTGTTCGACCAGGCCGAGCGCTACCGGCACCTGTGGCTGACCCAGACGGTGTTTTCCGAACAGGCGCTGGAGCTCAAGCGCCAGGAGCATGCAGCACTGGTCGAAGTGATTCTGGCCCGGGACGCCAAGCGCGCCAGTGCCATGATGCGTTCGCACCTGATGACCCCGGTGCCGATCATTGCGCAGATCATGCATGCCGAAGGGATTGGCGCACGCTGAAACACCACGGCGCCTGCTTCGCGGGTAAACCCGCTCCCACAGGGATGTCACCGCTCTTGGGGGCGACGCTGCACCTGTGGGAGCGGGTTTACCGGCCAAGAGGCCAGTGCAGGCCAAAGACGCTAGATGAATTTTTCTTAAATCGCCGTTTGGCTATTCTTTGGCACAATCAAGTCTCCATTAGATGCCCGGAAACCAGCATGCCTCGCGTACTGACCATCGAAGACGACGCCGTCACCGGCCAGGAAATCGTCGCCGAACTTACCAGCCACGGCCTGGAGGTGGATTGGGCCGACAATGGCCGTGAAGGCCTGGCCAAGGCCATTGCCGGCGGCTACGACCTGATCACCCTCGACCGCATGCTGCCCGAGGTCGATGGGCTGACCATCGTTACCACCCTGCGCAGCCTCAAGATCGCCACACCGATCCTTATGATCAGCGCCCTCTCCGATGTCGACGAGCGGGTACGCGGCCTGCGTGCCGGGGGTGACGACTACCTGACCAAGCCGTTCGCCTCCGACGAGATGGCCGCACGAGTCGAAGTACTGCTGCGCCGCAACAGCGTGCCCATGACCCAGACCCGCCTGCAGGTCGCCGACCTGCAACTGGACCTGATCAGCCACGAAGCCCGCCGCGGCGAACAAACCCTCAACCTGCTGCCCACCGAGTACAAGCTGCTGGAGTACCTGATGCGCCATAGCGGCCAGGTGATCACGCGGATGATGATTTTCGAGGAAGTCTGGGGCTACCACTTCGACCCGGGCACCAACCTGATCGACGTGCACATCGGCCGTCTGCGCAAGAAAATCGACTCACCCGGCCAGTCGCCGCTGATCCGTACGGTACGGGGCTCCGGCTATGCCATTGCTGAACCCGTCTAAGGGCTGGAGCTCCTCGACCAGCCGCCTGCTGGCGCTGTACAGCTTTCTGTTCGTGGCCTGGAGCAGCATCCTCATGGGGGTGCTGTACTTCGAGGTGTCCAGCTACCTGAACAAACTCACCCGCCATTCCATGCTGCAGCGCCAGCACCTGTTCGCACACATGAGCGGCAAGCAGCTGGACGACGCCCTGGTTGCCAGCCAGGCCTTCGAAGAACGCAGCTTCGACGCCTATGGCCTGTTCGACAACCAGCTCAACCCGATCGGCGGGCGCATTCGTGCTGTCCCGCCAGAGCTGGGGCTGGACGGCAAGGTTCACGAACTCAAGCGCTGCCTGGACGCCGACGACCCGCACATGCCGCGTGACAGCTGCGACGCGGTGGCGATCAAGGTGCAGGATGGCCGCTGGCTGGTGCTGGTGCGCGACAACGGCTCGCTGTTCGTGGTCACCCGGATCATCCTGCATGCCCTGCTCTGGGGGATCTCGCTGACCCTGATCCCGGGGTTTGCCGGCTGGTACCTGCTAAGGCGCCGGCCGCTCAAGCGCATCCGCGCGATCCAGGCCCAGGCCGAACTGATCGTCGCCGGTGACCTTACCCACCGCCTGCCGCTGTCGGCCCGGCGTGACGAGCTGGACATGCTGGCGGCCATCGTCAACGCCATGCTCGACCGCATCGAGCGGCTGATGCATGAGGTCAAGGGCGTGTGCGACAACATCGCCCACGACCTGCGCACCCCGCTCACTCGCCTGCGCGCCCAGCTGTACCGCATTCGCCAGCAAAGTGACGTCGACTCCACCCAGGCAGAGGCGCTGGACCAGGCCATCGGCGAAACCGACACCCTGATGGCGCGTTTTCGCGGGTTGTTGCGCATCAGTGAACTGGAAGACCGCCAGCGTCGAGCCGGTTTCGTCCAGCTTGACCCGCACGAACTGCTGGTGGAGTTGCACGACTTTTACCTGCCGTTGGCCGAAGATGGCGGCATTCGCCTGGAGCTGCAGCAGCCAGCTGAACTGCCAGCATTGCACGGTGATCGCGAACTGCTGTTCGAGGCGCTGGCCAACCTGGTGGGCAACGGCATCAAGTTCACGCCTGAGGGTGGGCGGGTGCGGATTGCTGCCACCCAGGATGACAAGGGCCTGCACCTGGCCATCGAGGACAGCGGGCCGGGTATTCCGCAAGAGGAACGTGCGGCAGTGCTGAAGCGCTTCTACCGTAGCGATGAAGGCCACCGCCATGCGGGGTTCGGGCTGGGGTTGTCGATCGTTGCGGCGATCGTCGACCTGCATGGGTTCGGGCTGGAGGTGGGGGAAAGCGAATTGGGTGGGGCCAGGTTGGTTCTACATTGCCCATTGGCTGGACTGGCCAAATAAAAGCCGGGGCCGCAAAGCGGCCCCCCTTGAAGCCGATCAGTCAGCCAGACGCCAGGTAGTCCCACCCTTGCTGTCTTCCAGCACCACACCCATGGCGGTCAGCTGGTCGCGAATACGGTCGGACTCGGCCCAGTTCTTGTCCGCACGCGCCTGCAGGCGCGCCTGGATCAAGCCCTCGACCTCAGCGGCATCCACCTTGCCTTCGGCACCAGCACGCAGGAAGTCATCGGCTTCCAGCTGCAGCACACCCAGCACATCACCCAGCTCGCGCAGGCGACCGGCAAGGCCGGCAGCGGCCTCCACGTCGCTGTCGCGCAGGCGGTTGATCTCGCGCACCAGGTCGAACAGCACGGCGCAGGCTTCGGGGGTGCCGAAGTCGTCGTTCATGGCCACGCTGAAGCGCTCGACAAACTCTTCGCCACCCTTGGCCGCCACCCGCGGCAAGCCGCGCAAGGCGTGGTAGAAGCGCTCCAGTGCGCCCTTGGCATCACGCAGGCTGTCTTCCGAGTAGTTGATTGCGCTGCGGTAGTGGCTGGCCACCAGCAGGTAACGCACCACTTCCGGGTGATACTTTTCGAGCACGTCGCGGATGGTGAAGAAGTTGTTCAACGACTTGGACATCTTCTCGCCATTGATACGGATCATGCCGCAGTGCATCCAGGCATTGGCGTACTGCTTGCCGGTGGCCGCCTCGCTCTGGGCAATCTCGTTCTCGTGGTGCGGGAACTCCAGGTCACTACCGCCACCGTGGATGTCGAAGCTTTCACCCAGGCAGCAGGTGGACATCACCGAGCACTCGATGTGCCAGCCCGGACGCCCCGGGCCCCATGGCGATTCCCAGCTCGGCTCGCCCGGCTTGACGCCCTTCCACAGCACGAAGTCCAGCGGGTCCTGCTTGGCTTCGTCGACCTCGATACGGGCACCGATGCGCAGGTCTTCGATCTTCTTGCGCGAGAGCTTGCCGTAGCCGACGAACTTGCCGACGCGGTAGTACACGTCGCCATTGCCCGGGGCGTAGGCGTAACCCTTGTCGATCAGGGTCTGGATCATTGCGTGCATGCCGGCGATATGGTCGGTGGCACGCGGCTCCTGGTCCGGCGGCAGGATGTTCAGGCGGCGCTCGTCTTCGTGCATCGCGTCGATCATGCGGGCGGTCAAGGCGTCGAAGCTCTCGCCGTTCTCGTTGGCCCGGTTGATGATCTTGTCATCGATGTCGGTGATGTTACGCACGTAGGTCAGCTCATAGCCGCTCTTGCGCAGCCAGCGGGTGACCAGGTCGAAGGCCACCATGCTGCGGCCATGGCCCAGGTGGCAGTAGTCGTATACGGTCATGCCGCACACGTACATGCGCACCTTGTTGCCATCCAGCGGCTTGAAGACTTCCTTCGCTTTGCTCAGCGTGTTGTAGATGGTAAGCACGGCGGTTCCTCAGCTGCCCCAGGAGTCACGCAGGGTGACAGTGCGGTTGAACACCGGGCGCCCCGGCTGGCTGTCTTTCAGGTCGGCGCAGAAGTAGCCTTCGCGTTCGAACTGGAAGCGGTCCTCGGGCTGCGCCTGGGCCAACGACGGCTCGGCACGGCAGCCGCTGAGCACTTGCAGCGAACCTGGGTTGATGTTGTCCAGGAAGCTGCCGCCCTCCTCGGTCTTTTCCGGGTTCGGCGAGCGGAACAGACGGTCGTACAGGCGCACTTCGCACTCGACGCTGCCCTCGGCCGGCACCCAGTGGATCACGCCCTTGACCTTGCGGCCTTCCGGGTTCTTGCCCAGCGTGTCCGGGTCGTACGAGCAACGCAGCTCGACGATGTTGCCGTCGGCATCCTTGATCGCCTCGTCGGCGCGGATCACGTAGCTGCCGCGCAGGCGCACTTCACCGGCCGGCTCCAGGCGCTTGTAGCCCTTCGGCGGCTCTTCCATGAAATCGTCGCGGTCGATGTACAGCTCACGGGAGAACGGCAGCACGCGCACGCCCATGTCTTCCTTCGGGTGGCGCGGCAGTTCGAGCTGCTCGACCTGGCCTTCCGGATAGTTGGTGATGACCACTTTCAGCGGGCGCAGCACGCACATGGCGCGCGGCGCGGTGCGGTCCAGGTCGTCACGGATGCTGAACTCGAGCATCGACATGTCGACCACGCCGTCGGAACGGTTGGTGCCGATCATTTCGCAGAAGTTACGAATCGAGGCCGGGGTGTAGCCACGGCGACGGAAGCCGGACAGGGTGGACATGCGCGGGTCGTCCCAGCCTTCGACGTGCTTTTCGTCAACCAGCTGCTTGAGCTTGCGCTTGGATGTGATGGTGTAGTTCAGGTTCAGGCGGCTGAACTCGTACTGGCGCGGGTGAGCCGGCACCGGCAGGTTGTCGAGGAACCAGTCGTACAGCGGACGATGCCCTTCGAACTCCAGGGTGCAGATCGAGTGGGTGATGCCCTCGATCGCGTCCGACTGGCCGTGGGTAAAGTCGTAGTTGGGGTAGATGCACCACTTGTCACCGGTCTGGTGGTGGTGGGCATGGCGGATGCGGTACAGGATCGGGTCGCGCAGGTTCATGTTCGGCGAGGCCATGTCGATCTTGGCCCGCAGCACGCGCTCGCCGTCCTTGAACTCGCCAGCCTTCATGCGGGCGAACAGGTCGAGGTTCTCTTCAACGCTGCGCTCGCGGAACGGGCTGTTCTTGCCCGGTTCCTTGAGATTGCCACGGTATTCCTTGGCTTGCTCAGGGGTAAGGTCGCAAACGTAGGCCTTGCCACGCTTGATCAGCTCGACCGCCCAATCGTGCAGCTGGTCGAAGTAGTCGGAGGCGTAGCGCACGTCGCCGGCCCAGTCGAAGCCCAGCCACTTGACATCGCTCTGGATGGCGTCGATGTACTCCTGGTCTTCCTTGGCCGGGTTGGTATCGTCGAAACGCAGGTGGCAAACGCCCCCGAATTCCTTGGCCAGGCCGAAGTTGACGCAGATCGACTTGGCGTGACCGATATGCAGGTAGCCATTGGGCTCCGGCGGGAAACGGGTGACGATGCTGCTGTGCTTGCCCGAGTCCAGGTCGGCCTGGATGATCGGCCGCAGGAAGTTCGCAGGGACAGCGGGGGCGCCTTTGGCAGCGGCGTTGGGCGCGTTGTCGGCAGTGGGCTTGCTCATAGGATCCTTGAATGCACGTGTCCGGCCTGGGTAGGCCGATTGAATCAAAGGGCCTATCATAGCCGAAGCAGTCAAGCTGCTGACAGCCGGGCCCGGACAAACTGGCGTGATTTATCACGGCTTTTTGCCGCAGCCTGGCAAAATGGCCAGTGCGCGCCATGTGTCGCGATCGCCTGATCCTGCGTCAGGTGATAACCCGCGCCCTGCGCACCCTAATTCCCGATTGCCTTGAAAGAGCGAGTTTCAGCATGTCCAAAGTCAAACTGAGCACCAACCACGGCGACATCGTCCTGCAACTGGACGCCGAGAAAGCGCCGCTGACTACCGAAAACTTCGTTCAGTACGTCAAGGACGGCCACTACAACGGCACCGTGTTCCACCGCGTGATCAAGGGCTTCATGATCCAGGGCGGCGGCTTCGAGCCTGGCATGAGCCAGAAGAAAACCCGCGCCAGCATCCAGAACGAAGCCGACAACGGCCTGAAGAACAAGAAGTACAGCATCGCCATGGCCCGCACCATGGAGCCGCACTCCGCCTCGGCGCAGTTCTTCATCAACTCGTCCGACAACGACTTCCTCAACCACAGCGGCAAGAACGTGCAGGGCTGGGGCTATGCGGTATTCGGCGAAGTGATCGAAGGCCGTGAAATCGTCGACGCCATCGAAAAAGTCGCCACTGGCTCCAAGGCTGGCCACCAGGACGTGCCAAAAGACGACGTGGTCATCGAGAAAGCCGAGATCATTGAGTGATCCTGCTGATCTCCGATCTGCACCTGCAAGAAGAACGCCCGGACATTACCCGGGCGTTTCTTGATCTGCTCGATGGCCGTGCCCGCCACGCCCAGGCGTTGTACATCCTTGGCGACTTCTTCGAAGCCTGGATCGGTGACGATGCCATGACACCCTTCCAGCAGTCGGTCTGCCACGCCATGCGTCGGCTGAGCGACAGCGGCACGGCCATCTACCTGATGCACGGCAATCGTGACTTCCTGATTGGCCAGGCCTTTTGCGACGCTGCCGGCTGCACGTTGCTGCACGACCCCAGCGTGATCGAACTGGGCGGTGAACAGGTGCTGCTGATGCATGGCGATACCTTGTGCACCCGCGACCTGGCCTACATGAAAATGCGCCGTCTGCTGCGCAACCCGCTGAGCCTGTGGCTGTTGCGGCACCTGCCGCTGTCGGCCCGCTACAAGCTGGCACGCAAGCTGCGCAGCGAAAGCCGCACGCAAACGCGGATGAAGTCCACCGAAATTGTCGATGTCACGCCGGAGGAAGTACCGAAGGTGATGGCGGCGCATGGTGTGCGCACCTTGGTGCATGGGCATACCCATCGGCCGGCGATACACAAGCTGGTGGTCGACGGGCAACCGGCACGGCGTATCGTGCTGGGCGACTGGGACCGCCGGGGCTGGGCCTTGCAGGTTGACGAGCAAGGGTTTCAGCTGGCGCCGTTCGAGTTTTCCTGACCGACCGAGTCGCCTTCTTCGCGGGCGTGCCCGCGAAGAGGCCGGTATGCCTTACTGCTGGACCACCGCCCCCTTGTCCCGCTCACTGATCACCACTTCCCGGTACTCGGGATCAGCCTTGATCTGCGCCTCGGTAAACGGAATCACCGCCAGTTGCCTGGCCGCAAACGCCCTGGTCTGGTCACTGGCATGCACCGAAGCCGCTTCACTCGACTGGGAAAACGCCAGCAATCCACGGGCCTCTGGCCCCTTGTCGGTAAAGCTGACCAGCTGCAGGTAGCTGGTACCACTGACCACCAGCCGCTTGCCCTGCCCTTGCGGCACACTGTAGATCGCGTTGTACACACCCAATGCCTGCGGGCCACCCGGCACCGGCGTGCCATCGCTCGACTGTTGCACCTGCCCCCAACGCGCCTCCCCCGCTATGCCGCTGTCACTCACCTGCTTGAGCGAAGCCAGCGCGGCCTGGTGCAGCAGCTTGCGCACGGCCGCCTGCTCGACCGCCAGCCCACGCGGGGTGTGCTGCGGATCGGCCGGGTCGAAGGCCACCCGCCAGCTTTCCGGGTGCTCGGCCAGGGCATCGAACAGGTTCTGGAAGTGCACCAGGCCAATGCCACTGTCCAGGTCAGCCTTGCCATTCCAGGCCGCCAGGCTACTGCATACGGCACGCACATCCGCATCGGCGCCCTTGCACCAATGCAGCAGGTCAGGCAGTACCAGGCTGGCCAGGTAGACCTCGTCATCGGTCACCATGCGCAGCAGGTCGTCAACGCCCAACCGGGCCTGACCCTGCAGGCGTTGCAGGGCAAAGCGGCCACGCATGCCCAGCGGCTGGTCACTGCGGCTGACCAGCGGCGAATAACCGGTCAGCGGCTGCGCCGGGTTGGCCATCCAGGCCGGGTCGTTGGAGTTCTGCACGAAATCTTCGCGCTCCAGGCTCGGCAGCAGCCGTGCCGGGAAGATCCCCGGCTGCGCGGCCTGCGCATCGACCTTCCACTGGCATGCGCTGCGTGAACCATCCAGTATCACCAGGCGCCCTTGCGCCTGCGGGTTGCTGCATGCGCCCAGCAGTTGCTGATCCACATAAGGCACTACTGACTGGTTCAGGTACAGGGCCTTGCCAGCCTGGTCCACCGCCAGCGTGTTGACCCAGGGAATGCCTTGCAGTTGTTCGATAGAGCCTTTCAACGTCACCAGGCTATCGGCACGGTTGATCTGGTACCACTGCTGCAACACCCGGGTATTTTCGAGGTTGGCGTCGCGCAGGCTGTAGGCCACATGTGCATCCCAGTCCAGGCGCCCTGGCCATTGCACCACTGGGCCGAACTGCGAGCTGTAGACCTGGCGCTGTACCTGGCTCAGGCCGCCATCCTCTGCCTTGACCGCAACGCTGACGGTTTGCCGGGTCAGCGGAAGCGATTTGCCATCAAGCAGGTAGCGGGTCGGGTCCTTGGGGTCTAGTTGCAGGCGGTACAGGGTAAAGTGCTTCGACGTATCGACGGTGTGCGTCCAGGCCAGATGCTGGTTGAAACCGATGTTGACCACTGGCAGGCCCGGCAATGCCGCCCCCATCACATCGAGCTGGCCGGGAATGGTCAGTTGCATCTGGTAAAAGCGCAGGCCGCCCATCCATGGGAAGTGCGGGTTGGCCAGCAACAGGCCGCGACCATTAGCCGAACGCTGCGCCCCGACGGCCACTGCATTGCTACCGCGTTCCGTGGCAAAGCGTTGCTGCCGGGCCAGCGCCGTGGCAAACCCTGTCGGCGCTTGCTGGCTGGCCAGTGTTGGCGGTTGCGCCCCCGCCAGCGCTTCGACGAACTGCCCGACACCGCCTTCAGCCAGCAGCCGACGAGTCAGTTTGACCAGGTCCTCGCTGCTGATCGGCCGCAGCCACTCGCCGTTGCCACATTCGGCGGGCAACCCTTGGCTGCGGCGCTCGACCAGCGCCCGGTTGTAGCCGCTGGCATAGCCTGCCAGCAGTGCCTGTACCGGCACCGGCTGCGCCTGCAAGAACGCATCGACTGCCGCCGGCGTGTTGAGCCAGGTGAAGAACACATCACTGGCCAGGTTGTCACGCTGCTCCAGGGTCTTGCCCTTGGCACCGAAGTAGCGTGAGCGCTCGCCGCTCACGGTCAGCACTTCATTGGCCAGCAGGCACAGGTTGTCCTGGGCGTAGGCGTAGCCGATGCCGTAGCCCAGGCCACGCTCGTCCTTGGCCACGATGTGCGGCACTCCGTAACTGGTTCGGCGAATCTGCGCACTGGCATCGGCTGCGGCGGACTGCGCCGGCGCTGCACCGACGCTGAAGGCTATCAGGGCTGCGGCCAGGCCAGCGCAAGTCATGGGACGGGAAAGTGGAAACACGGGCACTCCTCGGCTTCGGGGTCATCCCGATCAGACGAATGGCCAGGTGAAAATTTTACGTACTACAAGGCAATGGAACGTCTTGAACAGAACCAGGCAATTTTTTTTTTGCGAGTGGGCTGCAGTTTTTCCGTTCTCATTCGTCCTAGTCAGTGAGGCACCCATATTTCGGGTTCGTCCACGAAAAGGAGCATTCACATGTACAACCCGCAAACCTCGATCCAGGCTGGGCGCGTCCCAGGCAAAGCACCCAAGGGACAGGGCGTATTTGCTGACGAACGCATCGGCAACGAACATATCCGCGAACTATTGCGCAGCTTCGGCCTGCGCACCAGCCTGATCCGCCTGAAGGTCATCGATGCCTTGCACGCCGCCGACCGCAATGGCCGCAGCATTGGCGTGCGCGGCGTGCACGCGCAACTGGAACAGCTGGACATCCCGCTGTCGTTCCTCAGCGTGCGCGAAGTGCTCAAGCGGCTGTGCGCCGAGGGCGTCATCCAGCTGGGCAGCGACAAATGCTACAGCCTCAACCCCCAGGCGCGCGCCGTGCTGGAGCAAACGCCTTCGCGCTGAGCGCATGGCCGGCCATGACTGGCCGGCCCGCCAGGCTCAAGGCTTGACCTTGCGCCGCAGAATGCCGTTGATCACCACGACCACCACGGCGATGGCGATGGCCAGCATCTGGAAGGTCTGCTCACTGATCGTGCCCTGCTTCTGCAGGTGGGACAGGCCCAGCATCAGGCCCAGTACCACCAGGATGATCAGAAGAGAATATTTGAGGCGCTGCACGTGTGTCATCGAAGGTTCCTTGCAACATCAGGGGCAAATGGCTCGCAACGAGCCGCGCCAATGATACAACGGCCACCAGCCCCGGCGCTGCATTTCCTGCTGGGTGGGGCGGCGACTGCCTGAAAGCATGGGGCTCCCAAGCACTCATGCCGGAGGCACCATGTACAAACCCCTGCTGTTCACATCGCTGTTTCTGACACCCTTTTCCCTTCATGCACTGGACACCCACCAGGTCCCGGCCGAGCAACTGCTCGAACTGGGCCGCGAACTGGCTGCCCATGCCGGTGCCAGCCAATGGCAACAACTCTGGCAGCGCGTGCGCCAGGCGGGTTATCTGCAGGCGCAGGGTGCTCCGCTGCATTTCAGCGCACCGCCGGCGCAACTACCCGAACTGGCCATGCAAACCCTGGCCCGGGCCGACCAGGTACAAGCGCTGCACCAGACCCAGGCACTGTACCGCCGCAGCTTTGCCGACCAGATCATCGGCCGGCGTGGCGGGCAGCCGCTGCATGCGCTGTGCCTGCTGGTCGATTGGCGCACGTTGCCACAAGGCATGCGCGACACGCCACAGGCCTATCTGCGCAGCGCCAGTCTGCTGAGCAGCTATCCGTGCGAATGAGGGTTACCAGACCCAGTACGCAACACAGGGAGAAACCAGATGGGAAATCACTCGCCACATCCAAATGTTGAAGCCATGTCCTACAACGCCGGATATCGCTGCCTGCAAAACCTGTTCGCTGAAGCTACAACCCCCAACCCATATGCCGCCTAGCGACGCGCCTCGGCTGTCACAGAAAATCCAGTCACACCTTCGACATAACGCCGCTGGTGATCGGGTAGCACAGCCCATCCGCCCCGAAGGAGCGCCATATGCAATTGCCAGACTTGAGCCACATCGATATCAGCCAACTGCCCCACTCGCTGCAGGCCCTGATCGACTGCATCGGCATCGACAACGCCTACCAGCTGACCTGCGCCTACGGCGGCAGGCCCAAGTACATCCCCAAGCACCGCGAGCGCACCAAGCTTGCCGACGTGCTGCCGGCCGAAGCGCTCGACGCGCTGATCAAGCGCTTTGCCGGTGTGGCCCTGGAAATCCCCAAGGCTGACCACTTCCTGCGCCAGTTGCGCAACCTGCAGATCCAGAAGGAAAGCGCCAGCGGCTTGTCCCGCAGCCTGCTGGCCGACAAGTACGGCCTGAGCCTGCGCCAGATCGGCAACATCCGTCGCCAGGAACCTTGCGCTCGCTGAAGCCCAAGCATCGTGGCCGCCATTGACGGCCACCTTACCCCACTAGAAAGAGCATCCCGATATGTCGATCGATAACAGCCTCATCGGCTCCGTAATCAATGCCCTGCCGATGGACCGCATGATCGCAGGCCCCCTGCAGGCCATGGTCCAGGCGCAGGTCACCGCAAGCAAGTCGTACGCTGACTTCCTGATGCAAGTGTGCGTCCAGGATGGCAAGGCCGTTGCCATCCAGTTCGACTACGACGAAACCATCGTCGACGAACAAGGCGAGTACAAGGGCGTGGTCAGCAAGACCATGAAAGTGCCGCTGGTGGCGGCCATCACCCACCCGAACATCGCCATCGAAGAGGGTAATGTCGAGTTCGAATTGACCATCAATCAGATGTCGGAAGACGTATCCACCAAGGACATGAGTGCAACCGCGACCGGTTCACTGGGCTGGGGACCGTTCCGGCTGAATGTCAAGGGCAGCATCAGCCACAAGTCCACGCAAACCCGCAAGACCGACACCCGCGCCCGCTATGCCTTCAACACCACGCTCAAACGCCAGGAACCGCCTGAGGCGATGATGCGGGTGATCGAATTCCTTACAGACGCGGCCACCAAACCGACCGTGGTCAAGACGGCAGCCCTGAAAAGCCCCGACGAAATCTCGCAGGCTGACACCCTGAATGGCAAATCGGTCGGTGCGAGCGCTGGTGCTGATGTTGGTGCTGATGTTGGTGCTGGTGTTGGTGCTGATGCCGGAGCCGAAATACCTTGAACTGCTGCCACCTGCAAAGCAGCCCCCATTATGTGAATGGGGGCACCATCGGCACAGAGGAAGCAAGTGAATGGACAAAGCCCCCGCCCCCATGACCTCCATCGACCTGCGCGAAATCACCCGCGGCCTGCAGGAAGCCGCCAGCGCTACCAACAGCCTGATCGCGCAGCAGTACATCAACCTGTTCGACCAGTTCTTCGACTGCGACACCGAGGCGTTGGGCGCCCCGATGAAAGCCAAGATGGTCGAGGTGGCCATGGACGGCCAACACATCATGCGCGTGCCGCTGTTCGCGCTGGTGTCGCCCAAGGGCCTGGCCCTTGAACGCATGCAGGTCGACCTGTCGGTAAGGGTCAAAGGCACCGAAGCACAACAGGCTGTGCTGACCGAGGGCGAAAACAAGGCCGCGAGCTTCAAGGTCACCATTGGCGGCCAAGGCCGTCAGGGCGACAGCCGTGACCCTGATGAAGTGCAGATCCGCATGCAGTTCCAGGCCAGCGAACCACCAGAAGCCCTCAACCGGCTGATCGAGGAATACACCAGCATGATCGTCCCGGTACGTGCCCCCAGCCCGCCGCCCTCGCCCGATACCAATGAATTCATCGAGGCGGCCACCGTCCGCTGATGGCCGCCCCGCACCGGCTCAGAAGTCACGCTTGTAGAAGATGTCCAGTGAGCTGGCCAGCCCGCTGGCGGCCTCAAGGTACACTTTCTTGCTCAGCTTGTAGCGCAACGCAATGGTGTTTGCGGGCTCGAACACCCCTACCCCGTAGCGCAGGCTCAGTTTCTCGGTAAGGTTGCCGCTGGCGACCACGCTGGTGGTATTGCCCGAACCTTCGGTGTCCAGCTGGAAGTCGTCGATGCCCAGGTTCGAGGCCAGGCTGCCGGTGATGCCGGCGCTACCCGCCAGCCCCAGGCCCAAGGCCGCCTCGGCGAGCATGTTGTTGTCTTCGCCGGAGGCGCCCAGCGGCCGTCCCAATACCAGGTACGACAGCGCCTGCTCCTGGCTCATGGCCGGCTCGGAGAACACTTTGCTGGTGGGCTGTTCGGCACTGCCGCTCAGGCGGATACCGGCAATCACGTCGTCGACCTTGCGGATCGCCTCAATGTCCAGGTAGGGCTGGTCGATCGGGCCTGCGAACAGCAGCCGCGCACGGCGGATGGTCAGGCGCTGGCCGTAGGCACGGTAGCGGCCGTCGGCCAGGCTCAGCTCGCCACGGGTATCGAGGTTGTCGCCGATGTGCACATGGCCGAGCAGGTTGGCCTTGAGGCCAAAGCCACTGAACGAAAGCTTGTCGCGGCCCACTTCGACATCGATGTCCATGGCCATCGCCATGGGTGGCTTGCCCTCTTCGGTCTGGTGGCCGACGATCACCGTGTCATCCGAGACCTTGACAGTGGAGGGTGGCAGCTCGCGCACGGTGATCGTGCCCTTGGGCACCTGGACCTTGCCGGTCACCGCCAGCTTGTCATCGATCAGGCGCAAGGTCAGGTCGGGGGCGACCTCCAGCGTCGCATAGGGCTCGACCGTGACAGGCAGTTGCTGGCCCTGCAGACGCAGGTCCATGCCCAGTGCCTGGCCCCAGGTGAGGTTACCACTCAACTGGCCACGCCCCGCCTCGCCACTGCGCCAGCTGCCATTGAGCTGTACCTGCTCGCCAGCAATCAATGCCTGCAATGACAAGTCCTCGAGACTGACCGGCAGCTCGGCGCCACTGACTTCGCCGCCGCTGAGCATCAGGTTGCCGTTGACCTGCGGGGCCAGCAAGGTGCCCGACAGCCGGCCACTGCCATTGAGCTGCCCGGCAAGGCGCTCGACCATCGGCACGAACGGACGCGCCACTGACAGGTCAAGGCCGGCCAGGCGGAAATCACCCGACAGTGGCTTGTTCTTGCCCAGTGGGTCGAGGCGGGTGTTGACGTTCAGCTCGCCCAGGCGCTCGCCGCGGAACGCCAGCCGGGTATCGATGCGCCGCGGCGCCAGGGTGCTATCCAGGCGCAGGGCCTGGTACGGGAAGTCGAGCCAGCGGTCCTTGTCACGCACGCGCAGGGTACCGCCACTGGCGTCGACGACGATGCTGCCCTTGGGACCGCTGGCCGGGATGTCCAGATTGATGTCGGCATTGAGCAGGCCCAGCCAGGCAAAGTCCTTCGGCAGCCACTGGGCCAGGCTGTCCAGCGGAAACTGCTTGAGGTGGTAACGCAAGCGTGGCTCGGGGGCCAGGCGCTGGTCTTCACCACACAAGCTGGCCTGGCCGGAGCGCCAGCAGTGCGCAGCAAAGTCCAGTTGCCCGCTGGCCAGCCGCTGCAGGCGCGCCGGTGCCTGCAATTGCCAGTCCTGGCCGCCGGCCTGGACCCGTCCACTGGCCAGGCGCCCACGCCAGTCACCCTTGTTCAACTGGCCATCCAGGCCGAGGTCGAGCTTGAGTTGCGGGCCGTCCAGCGCCAGGGTCAGCGCTTGCTGGCGAATGTCGCCTTTGCCGTTGGCCTGCAAGGTGCCCAATGCCGTGTCACCCAGGTGAATGGCGCTGGCCTTGAGCTCGATCACGCCGCGCTGGGCGTTGTCCAGGCGGGCATCCAGGTCCAGCTGCTGCAGGCGGTTTTCCGCCTGTGCCAGCCGCAGGCCCTGCAGGGTCAGCGTACCTTGCGGGGCCTGCAAGGTGCCGGCAACGTCCAGCCGGCCCTTGACCTGGCCCTGCAACCCTGGCCACAACTGGCCCAGGCGCGGCAGGTCGAGGTCGAGCCGCCCGGCCAGGCGCTGCTGCAGGCTGCCACTGCCATTGATACGGTTATCACCCAACTGGACTGCCAAGGCGCCCAAGGTCCAGCTCTGCCCTGCCCCTTGGGCCTGCACCTTGAGCATTGCCGGCTGGCCGCGCAAACGGCCTTTCAGGTCAAGCTGGGCATCGAGGCTCACGGCGTCGCCTTTCATTTCGCCTTTGCTGCGCAGCGGCCCCGCCAGGGTACCCGGCAGCTCGGCCAGCCAAAAGGCCGGGTCGAGCGCCGACAGCTGCAGGTCGACATCCCATGCCAGGTTGTCGGCAAAACGCACGGCGACACTGCCGGCAGCCTTGCCTTGCCCGGCGGTCAGCGCCAATTGCGGCAGCTTCACCTGGCTCAGGTCACCCTCGAACGGGCTGGCCAGGCTGAACGCGCCGGCCGGGCCGATCAGGTCGCCATTGAAGGTGCCCTGGTAGTTGCCATCGCGATAATGCACCTGGGCCCCGAGGCGCTTGAGCGTGACCTCGGGCGGCGCCTCCAGTGGATACAGCCGCAGCCACGGGAAGTCCTGCCAGTCCAGTCGGGCATCGGCGACCAGGCCTTGCTGCCAGTCAGCCGTGGCCTGCAACTTGACCCGCTGGGTATCGCTGGCATTCAGGTCCAGGGCATCGAGCCTGACGCCTTTGCTGTCGACCAGCCCGGACAACAGCAGGGCGATCGGCGACTGCTCGGCCGGCAGGCTGGCCGCCCCCGACAGTTGATAGCCCTTGAGCAGGTCACCACTGGCATCGAGCTTGAGCTGGTTGAACTGCACGGTATCGGGCAACGAGCCAACCGGCTTGAATGCCTCGGAGCGGATCTGCAAGGTCGCCGGCAGGTGCTCGGCCAACGCCTGCAATTGCCCGCTCAACGTGGCGTCAAGGTAACCGCTACTGGCGCCGGCAAGCTTCAGGGTTTTCTGTAACTCACCAGTGGCGGTCAGCGCCAGCTGCCAGGGTTTGCCGTCTACCGCAGGCAGTTGCAGCTGCGCCTGGAGTTGCACCGGCCAGTCAGCTTCGGGCTGCAGGTCGCCCTGCAGGTTCAATTGCAGGGCGTCACGCTGCAGGTGCAGGCTGTCGATGCGCAGCCCGGTGCTGGTCCAGTGCGCCGCCAGTTGCAAGTCGCCAAGCAGGTCACTGCCATCCAGGCGCAACTGGCCAACCTTGACCTCACCCAGTTCGATGTCCAGCGGCAAGTGCAGGGCCGGCAACTGCAGCGGGCCACTGTCGGCTGACTCGGCGCCGGGCGCAAAGGCCATGTCGATACGCTGCGCCTGCAATTGGTCAATGCACAAGGCAGAGCGCAACAGGCATGCCGGTGACCAGGCCAGCAGCGGTGCCTGCACCTCTACCGTGCTGCCACCATCGGCCCAGCTCAGCCGGCTGGCTTGCCAGCTACCTGCCAGGCGGCCCTGGAAGTCAGCGACCTCAAGCCCGGGCACCTTACCCAGCACCCAGCGGCTGCCAGCCTCGGTCCCCAGCAGCAGGCCGAGTGCCAGGCCCAGGCTCGCAACGACCCCGAGCAGGCCCGGCAGAATGTACTTGATCACGCGTTTCACAACTCAGGCCCCATGGAAAAGTGCAGGCGAATTCCCCCTTCATCATCCAGCGCCTTGGCCAGGTCCAGGCGCAGCGGCCCGACTGGCGACACCCAGCGCACGCCAAAACCGACACCGGTCTTGAGGCTTGGCAGTTCCAGGTCGTTGAACGAGTTGCCCTGGTCGACGAAGGTTGCCAGCCGCCACTTTTCGGTCAACGAATACTGGTACTCGACACTGCCGGCCACCAGGTAGCGCCCGCCAATGCGGTCACCGTCGCTGTTCTTCGGCGACAGGGTCTGGTAGTCGTAGCCGCGCACGCTCTGGTCGCCACCGGCGAAGAAGCGCAGCGAGGGCGGAATGTTGTTCTTGAAGCCATTGGTCGCGCTGCCACCGAACTGCACCCGGCCAAGCAGGCGGTGGTCATGGCCAAGGGTGGTCAGGCCCTTGAGCAGCACGTTGCCATGCAGCAGGTTGGTGTCCGAGACCAGCCCTTCCTTGGCCGCCTGCACATCGAACTGCAGGCGGTAACCGTTATGTGGGTCGATGCGGTTGTCACTGCGCAGGAAGGAGAAACTCACACCCGGCATCAGCAGGTTGCTCAACCCGGAGTCATCACCCAGGCGGTATTCCTCGCGCTGGTACTTGAGGGAAATCACCCGCTGCCAGCCGCTGGCCAGCTTGCTGTGCCACTCGGGGCCCACCGTCAGCAGTTTGCTGAGGGTATCGGTGCCGGCAATTTCTTCGTTCTGGTAGCCGCCGGCAAAGCGCAACTTGTCGGTCAGCGGTGGGTCGAGGGGAATGTCGTACCAAAGACCGACGTTCTGCCGTGGCGCCGACAGTTCGGTTTCCCAGCCGTAGCTATGGCCCTGCGGGTTGACCCAGTGGCGGGTCCAGTTGGCCTTGCCGCGTGGCCCGACGTCGGTCGAGAAGCCCAGGCCCAGGCCCATGGTGCGCGGCTTGCGGGTTTCCAGGCGGACATCCACGGGGATTTCTTCGCCCACGGCGGCGGTGGGCGCCGCATCCACGCGCACGCCTTCGAAGTAGCCGCTCGATTGCAGGTCATTGTTCAGCTCGGCGATCAGTTCCGAGTCGTAAGGTGTACCCGGCTTGAACGAGACCATGCGTTGCAACAGGTCGTCGTCCAGCGGTGTGTCGCCACCAAAGGTGACGGCGCCCAGGTGATAGCGCGGGCCGCTCTGGTAGACCAGTTCGATATCGGCCACCCCGGCCTGGGGGTCGACCGCCAGACGCTGGCGGCTGAAGCGCCCACTGAAGAAGCCATAGCGCGACGCCTGGTTCTGGATCAGCCGCTTGGCATCTTCGTAATGGCCGTGGTTGAGTTGTTCGCCCGCGCGCAGGGCCTTGCTGTCGGGCACGCGAAAGGCCTTCATCTCGCTGGCGGGGCCTTCGATGCGCACGGTCACGTTGCGCAGGCGAATGGGCTCGCCGGGGTCGATGGTGATGATCAGTTGCGGGGAACGGTCAGCCTCGCTGGCGGGCTTGACCTCGGTATCGATCTGCGCCTGGTAGTAGCCAAGTGCCTGCGCAGCTTTGCGCGCCTGCTCCTGGGCGCCGCGACTGAAGCGCAGCAGCGCTTCTTCATCGCGGTCGCCAAGGGTACCGATATAGCCTTCGACATTGGCCTTGAGCGCCTTGTTGGCCGGTTTGACCTTCACCAGCAACTCACTCTGGCCCCATGCTGCGAAACTGGCGACCCAGATAACCAGGCCCCAGGTCAATCTTCCTGAATACGTCATGCGGCGCATGCTACCAGAGCCGGGCGCTCAAGGGAGCCGCCGCACGGTCTGCTCAGGCAAAAGCAGAATTGGAAGAGACCGGATTGGGATGGAAGAACACCCTCTCCCGGATTGGTCCTACAGCTACCTCGCCAATTTCCTCATAGCCCTGGCGCTGGTAAAAGGCCAGGTAGTGCTCGTTGCCAGTGTCCAGCACCACACCTTGGGTGCCAGGGTCGTCCGCGCACCAGTCATGCACAGCTTGTAACAATTGCTCGCCGTAGTGCTTGCCCTGAAATTGCGGGTGCACGCCCAACAGCGGCAGCACATGCACCTGATCGGTGGGCAGGCAGGTGGCCAGGGCGGCCTGATAGTCCATGTAGCGACGCGTACAGCGCAGGCCGGTACCCAATATCATGCGCAGGCGCCAGGCCCAGCTATCGGCCACCCCCAGCCGGCGCAGGGGCGGCACGATCAGGGCCAGGGCGATCAGACGGTCCTCCACCAGCAGGCCGATGGCAGGCAACTGCAAGTAGAAATGCTGGCGTACCCATTCGCGCACCATCACCCGCAGGCGCTGCTCATAGCCTGGGCGTTGGGCCTCGAAGATATAGGCGAAGGTAGGTTCATGACGGTAGGCGTTGTACAACAGCGAACGCGCCTCGCGGCTGTAGCCGTCATCGAGCAGGCAGACTCGGGCCGTAACGGCAGTGGTTTCAGGCATTGCGGGCAGTCCTCCTGGAATGGGCGTACAAGTGCCCTGGCAAGGACGTTAGCAGCAGGCTCCCGAAGCCGCCATGCTGGTGATGGCAAGCGATGTCGGCTAGCATCGCGCCTTTTACCGGGATTATCTTTCCATGAAGATCGTCTGTTTCAACATCAACGGCCTGCGGGCCCGCCCGCACCAGCTGGCGGCGCTGATCGAAAAGCACCAGCCGGACGTGATCGGCCTGCAGGAAACCAAGGTCAGCGACGATCAGTTCCCGCTGGCCGACGTGCAGGCGCTGGGCTACCACGTGCATTACCACGGCCAGAAAGGCCACTATGGCGTGGCCCTGCTGTCGCGCCAGGCACCGCTGAGCCTGCACAAGGGCTTCGCCAGCGATGAAGAAGACGCCCAGCGCCGCTTCATCTGGGGCACCTTCGCCGATGCCGATGGCACCCCTATTACCATCATGAACGGCTACTTCCCCCAGGGTGAAAGCCGTGACCATCCCACCAAGTTCCCGGCCAAGCAGCGCTTCTACAGCGACCTGCAGGCGCTGCTGGAAGGCCAGTTCCGCAACGACCAGCCACTGCTGGTGATGGGCGACATGAATATCTCGCCGCAGGACTGCGACATCGGCATCGGCCCGGACAACGCCAAGCGCTGGCTCAAGACCGGCAAGTGCAGCTTCCTGCCGGAGGAGCGCGAGTGGATGGAACGTTTGAAAGGCTGGGGCCTGGTGGACAGCTTCCGCCACCTGTACCCGGAGGTGAGCGACCGCTTCAGCTGGTTCGACTACCGCAGCCGCGGCTTCGAGGACGAGCCCAAGCGCGGCCTGCGCATCGACCTGATCATGGCCTCGCAGCACCTGGTGCCGCGGATCAAGGCGGCGGGTGTGGACTATGAACTGCGCGGGATGGAAAAGCCGTCGGACCATGCGCCGATCTGGCTGGAATTGAGCTGAATTTGGGATGAGCCACTAGACTTGGGTCTTGTGTTGCCTGTGGGATCGAGCGCNNCCGCGCGGGCGGCGCTCGATCCCACAGGCAACACAAGACCCATGGCATGCCCCTTGAGCCTCCTGCTCACAAACCCAACCGCAACGCCTCCCCCACCCCCGCCCCGCGCACATCGTCCGCTGCGCTGACCAACGCAAAGTTGTAAGCCCCATGCGACCAGTACCGCGCCTCCAGCTGGCCATCCACCCGCTGCCCGTCAGGCATGCGCCGGTACTGATCGCCCGGTGAGCGCAGGAACAGGCTGATGCGCTGGCCCTTGCCATCCTCGAACACCAGCAATGCCGCCGGCCCTCGCTCATTGCTGAGCAGGCGCGCACCCACCGGTTTGAAACCGTAGCCGGCCAGGTCCGGCAACTGGCCCACGCTTTTGAAGTGGCGCCCCAGCCAGTCGCGCAACTGCTCCGGGTCGCTGGCCTGAATATCCAGTGCCTCGCTGCCGGCAAACAGGCGGTGCGCCTGAACCGCATCGGCCATCGGCAGGTCGGCACGCGCCAAGGTGGCATCGCGCACCTGCCAACCACCAAGGCCACCCACGCCCAACGCCAACAACAATACCGCCGCCGTGGCCCAGCGGCGCTGGCGGCGTTGGCGCAATTGCCGGCGCAACTGCCCCAGGTCCAGCTGCGCAGCCCCGGGCACTTCGCCAAACCCGGCCAACACCGCACGCAGGCGCCGGGCATCGGCACGCCAGCCCTCGACCTTGGCCGCAGCCTGCGGATTGGCCGCCAGCCAGGCCTGCACCTCGGCCCGGCGCACAGGCTCCAGGCGCTCGTCGACATAGGCGTGCAGTTCGTCTTCGCTGGGGATCAGGCGCGTCATTTCAGTCTCCGCAAGGCCGGGGGCTGGGGGCTGCCCTCGGTGAGTTCGCGCAAGGCATTGCGGGCGCGCGACAGGCGCGACATCACAGTGCCGATAGGGATACCCAGGGCCTGGGCGGCCTCCTTGTAGCTCAAACCTTCGATGCTGACCAGCAGCAGCAACGCACGCTGTTCTGCCGTGAGCCGGGCGAAAGCCTGCAGGTCGGCCTGGGCCAGGACAATGGCCTCGAGGTTGTCGCCAACCGGCTCGTCGTCGCGCTCGCCGCGGCCGAACCAGGACAGCCAGCGCGCATGCAGGCGCTCGCGGCGCTTACCGTCGAGGAAAAGCCGATAAAGGATGGTGAACAGCCAGGCCCGCAGTGCATCGGCGTCGCGTTGCTGGTCGCGCCGGCTCAAGGCCCGCTCGACCGCGGCCTGCACCAGGTCGTCGGCACTGCCCGGCTCGCGGGTCAGCCACACGGCAAAGCGGCGCAGGCGGGCCAGTAGCTCGCGCCACTGGTGGTCGTCCAGATCATGCATGGCAAAGTCCCGGCCTCTGGGGTTGTCAGTGTAAAAGGCTGACGCCTGTGAGGAAATTCTATTCCCGAAAAGGGAATAAGTTTTTCCCTGCACCGTCGTACCGGCACCTTCACTGAACCGGACAATCACCATGAACTCACCCCTGCACGGCCCGGCCAAGGCCCTGCGCCTGGCCGCCATCGGCGCCGTGATGCTGGCCGCGGGCGCCGGCTTTGCCTATGCCGCCGGCTGGTTTGGCGAAACCCGCCTGACCCCACAGCGCATCATCGACACCTTCGAAGCCCAGGCCGGGCATTACCCGGGTTACCGGAAAAACCACGCCAAGGGCCTGTGCGTCAGCGGCTACTTCCAGCCCAGCGGGCAGGCCGCCAGCCTGTCCACGGCGCGGGCGTTCAGCCAGCCGCGGGTGCCAGTGATCGGCCGCTTCGCCATTGGCGGCGCCAACCCGTTCGCGCCGGACACCGGCATACCGGTGCGCAGCCTGGCCATCGAGCTGAGCACCGACGACGGGCAGGTCTGGCGTACTGGCATGAACAACCCACCGGTGCTGGCGGTAAGCACGCCGCAAGCCTTCTATGAGCAGGTACTGGCGGGAGCACCAGACCCGGCCACCGGCAAACCGGACCCGGGCAAACTGCAGGCATTTTTCGCCGCCCACCCGGAAAGCGCGGCGTTTCGCCAGTGGGCGGCGGGCTACACGCCCAGCAACAGTTTCGCCAGCACGCAATACCACAGCATCAACGCCTTCCGCCTGATCGACGCAAGCGGTGCGGCCCACCCGGTGCGTTGGCAACTGGAGCCGCAAACGGCGTTTGCCGCCCTGCCTGCCCAAGTCGATGACAAACAGTTCCTGCAGCACGACCTGCAGCAACGCCTGGCCCAAGGCCCGCTGCGCTGGACGCTGCGCCTGGTGCTGGCGGAGCCTGGCGATGCGGTGGACGACCCTGCCAGACCCTGGCCTGCCGAACGGCGCAGCGTGGACGCCGGCACGCTGGTGCTGGAGCAGGTCGACGGCCCCGAGCAAGGGGCCTGCCGCGACCTCAACTTCGACCCGCTGATCCTGCCCCGGGGCATCCAGGCCTCCGCCGACCCGATCCTCGCGGCCCGTTCGGCCGCCTACTCGGAATCCTTCAACCGCCGCAGCCGCGAATCGCTCGGCACCGGAGCCCGCCCATGAAAACCGACACCTTCCACCCCCTTGCCCGCCTGTTGCACTGGCTGATGGCCGTGCTGATCCTGGCCATGTTGTTCATCGGTGTGAGCATGGTCGCCGACCTGTCGCCACGCCACCCCGTGCTGATCGGGCTGCACAAGGCCACCGGCCTGGCCCTGCTGGTACTGGTGTTGCTGCGCATCGGCGTACGCCTGGCCCTGCCCCACCCGCCCCTGCCGCACGACCTGCCCACACTGCAGCGCTGGGCCGCCGGGGCCTCGCACCTGCTGCTCTATGGCCTGATGCTGGCCATGCCGCTGCTGGGCTGGGCCATGCTGTCGGCCGGTGGCTACCCACGCCCGTTGGGTTTACCGGCCATCGCCCCCCATGACCTGCAGTTGTACGCCGTGCTGCGCCAGGCCCATGGCTGGGCTGGCTACCTGCTGTTCGCCACGGTGCTGGTGCATGTGGGCGCCGCCTTGATGCACGGGTGGGTGCGCCGCGACGGCGTGTTGCGTAGCATGTGGCCAGGCCCACTGCGCCGCAGCGAATGACGCTCGGCAACCCAGGGCCTAGACAATCGATAATAATTCTTATCATTTTCGGCTTTTTATTTGCCGCACCGCCCTGGACTGCCCTATGAACGTCGCAAAGGATCCTGCCACCCTTACCCCCGCCAGCACCCTGGACCTGCGTCCCCTGCTGCTGGCCAACATGGCCTGTACCATGTCGATGATGGCCTTCGTCGCCCTGATCGGCCCGATCGCCCGTCAGCTCGGCATGGCCACCTGGCAAGCCGGTGCCGCCGTTACCGTGGCGGGCGTGGTCTGGGTGCTGCTGGCCCGGCCCTGGGGGCGCGCGGCGGACCGCCTGGGCCGTCGGCGCATCCTGCTGCTGGGCAGCGCCGGCTTCACCCTGGCCTATTGGCTGCTATGCCTGTTCGTCGAAGGCGCACTGCGCTGGCTGCCGGGGGCGAGCCTTGCCTTCATCGGCCTGATGGTCGCGCGCGGCTGCATCGGCGCCTTCTATGCGGCCATTCCGGTGGGCTGCAATGCGCTGATCGCCGACCATGTCGAACCGCAACGCCGGGCCCGGGCCATGGCCTCGCTGGGGGCGGCCAACGCCGTTGGCCTGGTGGTGGGGCCGGCGCTGGCGGCGCTGCTGGCGCGGCATAGCCTGAGCCTGCCGTTCCATATCATGTCGCTGCTGCCAGCCAGTGCCTTCCTGGTCCTGCTGTTCACCCTCAAGCCGCAGGCGCTGCCGCACAGCCATGCCCCCAGCCCGGTGCGGCTGAACGACCCGCGCCTGCGCCGGCCCTTGCTGGTGGCGTTCAGCGCCATGCTCAGCGTCACGGTGTCACAGATCATCGTCGGTTTCTTCGCCCTTGACCGCCTGCACCTGGGCCCGGCCCAAGCGGCCCAGGCCGCCGGCATCGCCCTGACCACGGTGGGCGTGGCACTGATCCTGGCACAGGTGCTGCTGCGCCAGCTGGAATGGCCGCCGCTGAAGATGATCCGGGTCGGCGCCACGGTGTCGGCCTTGGGCTTTGCCTGCGGCTCGCTCGCCACCACGGCACCCTGGCTGTGGGCTTGCTACTTCGTCGCGGCGGCGGGCATGGGCTTTGTCTTCCCGGCGTTTTCGGCGCTGGCAGCCAATGCCATGCACGCCTCCGAGCAAGGCGCCACGGCCGGCTCCATCGGTGCTGCCCAAGGCATGGGCGCAGTGATCGGACCACTGGCCGGCACCCTGGTATATGCCATCGATCCACGCTTGCCATTCCTGGCGGTGGCAGCGCTGTTGCTGCTGGTCGGGTTATGGCCGATACCGCGCGATCAGCGGGCCTGACAAGCACAGCGCGCAAGTGTGCAGAGTGTGTTTTAATGCGCATCGCTCATTATTTTTGACACCTCTGATTACAAGGCGGCTATGGACACGGGGACGCGACTCAAACTGGTGCGTGAACGCAACAACCTCTCCCAACGGGAACTGGCCCGCCGCAGCGGGCTGACCAATTCGACGATCTCACAGATCGAGCAGAATCGCGTCAGCCCTTCGGTCAGCTCCCTGAAAAAACTGCTCGAAGGCATTCCGATGAGCCTGGCGGAGTTCTTCAGCTTCGACGAGCCGGTGCGCGAAGAGCGCTACGTGTTCCGTGGCAGCGAACAGCCAGACCTGGGCCGCAACGGCCTGCGTATGCTGCTGGTCGGTGCCAGTGTCGAAGGCCGGCAGATGCGCATGCTGCGTGAGCTGTATGCACCGGGTGCCGATTCGGGCGAACCGATCGTGCATGCCGAGGGTGAAGAGTGTGGCCTGGTCACCCGCGGCACCGTCGAGTTGTGGGTCGATGGCCAGGTGAGCGTGCTCAACTCGGGCGACGGGTACTACATTCCCACTACCCTGCCGCACAGTTTCAAGAACATCGGCCCGGACGAGGCCGAGATCATCAGCGCCAACACCCCGGCTAACTTCTGATTGCTTCATGCGTGGGGGATGGCACCGGCTTCGCCGGTGTTCGCGGCTAAAGCCGCCCCCACAGGTAAAGCGCCAACCCTGTGGGAGCGCGCATTCAGGTGGGGCTGCCGGCGCCCTGACGCAGAGCCTCTTCGACAAAGTCCAGGCGGTCCTGGCCGAAGAACATCTCGTCACCGACGAAGCAGGTCGGCGCGCCAAACACCCCGCGCCCCACTGCCTCTTCGGTCGCGTGCCTGAGCGCAGCCTTCACCTCGTCATCACCCGCCAGCGCGCGAAATGCTTGCGGGTCGAAGCCGCCCTGGCTGAGCGTCTCGTCGAGGACGGCGCTATCGCCCAGGTTACGGCGCTGCACAAACAGCCCGTTGAACAGCACCGCCACTAACGCCTCGAACCGTTCCGGCGAACGCAGCTGGGTGCCCATTGCCCCGCGCATCAGGGTCAAGGTATTGACCGGGAAACCCGGCGGCAACTCGAACGGAACCCCATAGCGCGCGGCGAAGCGCGCCAGGTCGGTGAACATGTAACGACCCTTGGCCGGAATCATGACAGGCGAGGCGTTGCCGGTGGCCTGGAAAACCCCGCCCAGCAGCATCGGCCGGTAGCGCAGCGTGGCACCCTGGCGGGCACACAGGCCAGGCAGTTGGGTCCAGGCCAGGTAGCTGGCCGGGCTGCCTAGGTCAAAAAAGAAATCGACAGTCTTGTGCATGGTTACGGTCCTTGCTCGGTGAAAGAGGTTTACCAGCGTTCCATCCAGGGGCGCAGGTCCAGCTCGAAAGTCCAGGCGTCGCGGGGCTGGGCGTGCAGGAACCAGTAGCTGTCGGCGATGTGGGCCGGGGCGAGGATGCCATCCTGGTCCTTGAGGGCGTAGCGGTCAGGGAAACTGTCACGAATGAAAGCAGTGTCGATAGCCCCGTCCACCACCACATGGGCGACATGGATGTTCCGCGGCCCCAGTTCGCGTGCCATGCTCTGGGCCAGGGCGCGCAAGGCGTGCTTGGCCCCGGCGAAAGCCGCAAAGCCCGCCGCGCCACGGGTGCCGGCGGTGGCACCGGTGAACAGAATGGTGCCGCGCTCGCGCTGGACCATGCGCCGGGCCACCGCCTGAGCGGTAAGGAAACCGGCAAAACAGGCCATCTCCCAGATCTTGAAGTATTTGCGCGGGGTTTCCTCAAGAATGCTACAGGGCACATTGGCGCCGATATTGAACACAAATGCTTCGATCGGGCCGATATCACGCTCGATGGTTTCGACCAGCGCGGCCACCTCCTCCTCCTTGCGCGCATCGGAGCCAAAACCGTGGGCCTGGCCGCCGGCAGCGCGGATTTCGTCCAGCAGCGGCTGCAACTTGTCAGCCTGGCGCCGGGTCACACAGGCAATGTAGCCCTCGCGGGCAAAGCGCTTGGCGATCTCGCCACCGGTGGCATCCCCCGCACCTATCACCAGCACTACTTTTTGTTGTTCTGCCATGCCTGCCTCCATAGGTAAATGATCGTTTAGTAAACGAACGCTATGTTATGATCGCCGCCACCGTCAAGCCCGCCTGCAGAGGCAAGTGAATGCGCTACACCAACGAACACAAGCAGCAAACCCGTCAGCGGTTGCTGGCCAGCAGCGGCGCGCTGGCCAAACGAGGGGGGTTTTCCAGCACCGGTGTGGCCGGGCTGATGAAGGCAATCGGCCTGACCGGTGGCGCCTTCTACAACCACTTCCCGTCCAAGGACGACCTGTTCACCGAGGTAGTGCGGCAGGAACTGTGCAACAGCCCGCTGGCGCGCCTGGCCAACCAGGCGGCCAGCCGCGAACGCCTGGGCCGTTGCCTGCAGCAGTACCTGAGCCTGGCCCACCTGCACAATGCCGAAGGTGGCTGCCCGCTGCCGCCGTTGGGAGTGGAGATTGCCCGGGCCCAAGCCCCCGTGCGCGCGGTGGCCGAGCATTGGCTGGTGGAACTGCACCGGGCCTGGAGCGCGACCCTGGAGGACGACGAGTTGGCCTGGGTGCTGATCAGTCAGTGCGTCGGCGCCTTGCTGATCGGGCGCATGCTGGCCACAGAAAGCGTGCAGTCGCAGGTACTGGACGCCAGCCGCCACTTCGTCGAGAAGGCCCTGCATGAAGCGGATTAGCCTCCTGCTGGGGCTGCTGCTGGCCCTGCCTGCCCTCGCCGAACAGGCCTGCCCGCCAGGGCAGTACCAGGTGTGCCTGATGGGGTGTTTCTGTGCGCCCATCGACCCCGGGCAAGCCGGGCAGATTTTCAAGGACGTGGAAGTGCTGGCTTCGTCCAGCCTGACCTACGCCTTGCACCAGGCACGCGACGAAGCCACTGCCAGCGGCGTCGAGCCGATCCCGTTGCATATCCGCGCGCAACTCGAACCCTGGTACGACTTTGCCGTACTCGACGCGGCACGCTTCCGGGTAGGTGACGAACAGCAGATGAGCGCGGCCAATGCGCTGCTGCAGAACCCCGACGTGAACGCCGTGACGCTGATCGACACGATCATCTTCCGCCGCCCCGCCGATGCCGAGGACAACGTGGCGTTGTGGGCCCACGAGCTCAAGCATGTGCAGCAGTATCAGCAGTTGGGTGTGGAAGAGTTCGCCCGGCGCTATACGCGCAACTACGACGACCTGGAAGCGCCGGCCTACAAGGTCGAGGCCGAGGTCAGCAAGGCGCTGCGCGAGCGTGGTTCAGGGCAGGCGAGATAGTAGCAGCGGCGCTTTACCCTGTGGGAGCGGCCTTGTATCGCGAAAGGGCTGCGCAGCAGCCCCCTGAGTTCGGCGTGGGGCATATATTGCCGGGGCCGCTTTGCGGCCCTTTCGCGACACAAGGCCGCTCCCACAACCGTTACGCCGCCGAAGCTTCTTCAGCCACCTGCTCACGGCTGGCATAACGCTGCGCCAGCACCGCACAAACCATCAGCTGGATCTGATGGAACAGCATCAGCGGCAGGATCATCGCACCTATGCCACTGCCGACGAACAGTACCTGGGCCATGGGAACGCCGGTGGCCAGGCTCTTCTTCGAACCGGCGAACAGGATGGTAATGCGGTCCTCCAGGTCAAAGCCCAGCAGCTTGCCGAGCAGCCGGGTACCGAACAGCACCACCGCCAGCAATATCCCGCACACGGCAAACAACCCGGCCAGGTGCTGCGGCGATACCGTGTGCCACAGCCCGGTAACCACCGCCTCGCTGAACGCGGTGTAGACCACCAGCAGGATCGAGCCCTGGTCCACCACCTTGAGCCAGCGCGCATTGCGCTTGACCCAGGCGCCGATCCAGCGCCGGGCGACCTGCCCGGCCACGAACGGCACCAGCAGCTGCAGGGTGATCTTCAGCACTGCATCCAGGCCAGAACCGGTATCACCGCTGGCCCCCAGCAACATCATCACCAGCAACGGCGTGAGGAAGATGCCCAGCAGGCTGGATGCCGCCGCGCTGCAAATGGCCGCTGGCACATTACCACGCGCCAGCGAGGTGAAGGCGATGGCCGACTGCACGGTGGCCGGCAAGGCACACAGGTAGAGCACGCCCAGGTACAGTTCGTTGCCCACCAACGGCACGAACAGCGGCTTGAACGCCAGGCCCAGCAGCGGGAACAGCACGAAGGTGCAGGAAAACACCAGCAAGTGCAGGCGCCAGTGCCCGGCACCGGCGATGATCGCCTCGCGCGACAGCTTGGCGCCGTGCAGGAAGAACAGCAGGCCGATGGCCAGGTTGGTCAGCCAACCGAAATACACCGCGCCGTCGCCCGAGCAAGGCAGCACGGTGGCTATCAGCACCACCCCGAGCAAGGCCAGGGTGAAATTGTCGAATAACATGCGCAAATACTTCATCACAGTTTCCGTCTTGTCATTGTGCAAGGGCAGACGATAAGGTCTTCGGCTTTTCGCCGCTAACGCCGGAACCCCCACCGGTATCGCTCAACGGACACGCTCCAGCACAGGACCCGCCCATGCCCCTCTCCCGCCTGGCTGCACTTGCTGCCGCCCTCACCCTCACCTTGGGCCACAGTGCCGCCCACGCCAATGACCAGTTGCAGGCCAAGGTCGACCAGATCATCCGCCCGCTGATGCAGGAGCAAGGCATCACCGGCATGGCCGTGGCGATCTATGCTCGCGACCACGCGCACTACTTCAGCTATGGCGTGGCCAGCAAGGCCGACAATGTGCCGGTCAGCCGCGACACGCTGTTCGAGATCGGCTCGCTGAGCAAGACCTACACCGCCACCCTGGCCGCACTGGCCAGTGCCGAAGGCAAGCTGGACCTCGATGCCCCGGCCAAGCGCTATCACCCGGCCCTTGCCGGTACCTCCATCGGCGAGGCGAGCGTGCTGGAGCTGGGCGCCTACAGTGCCGACTGCCTGCCGTTGCAGTTCCCGGATGCGGTGCAGACACCGCAGCAGGTGGTCGATTTCTTCCGCCACTGGCAACCCCGCGCCAAACCCGGCACCCAGCGCTGCTACTCCAACCCCAGCCTGGGCTTGTTCGGCGACCTGGCCGCCCGCGCGCAACATCAGCCGTTTTCCACACTGATGAGCGAGGGCCTGCTGAAACAGATGGGCCTGGAAAACACCTATCTGCAGGTCCCGGCGAGCGCCCAGGGGCTGTACGCCCAAGGTTATGACGCTGACGACAAGCCAGTGCGTGTCAGCCCCGGCCCTTACGCCGACGAAGCCTACGGCATCAAGACCAGCGCCAGCGACCTGCTGCGCTATGTGCGCCTGCACATGCAGCCGGAGGGCCTGCCCCCGGCGCTGGTGCAAGCCACGGCCATTACCCGGCAGGGCTACTTCCAGGTCGGCGCCATGACCCAGGGCCTGGGTTGGGAGCGCTACCCCTACCCGGTCACGCTAAGCACCTTGGTAGATGGCAATGGCCCGCAGCTTATCCGTGAACCGCAGGCAACCACGCGGCTGCAACCCGCCCAGCCTGCGCTGTCGGCAGCCTGGTACAACAAGACCGGCTCGACCAATGGTTGCGGCGCCTACGCCGCCTTCGTGCCCGCCGAACAACTGGCCGTGGTGTTGCTGGCCAACCGAAATTACCCGAACGAAGCCCGGGTGCGCGCAGCCTTCGACATTCTGTCCGGGCTGTAGTGCCGGCAACGATTGTCGAACAAAACGACAGAATGTAGTGAGAAAAAATATTCACTACAAAACGGTTGACGCCGTTCATCGCCCTTGGGCATGATGAAGCCGTCTCCCCGATCGGGAGCGGTGGCAAGGGTGTTCCAGACGGCCTGCGCGGTAACGCAGGCCGTCCGTGGAGAGGGAAACTGTCCAAAAGGCAGCGTGAGAAAGCCCCTGTTGCGATGCTGCTGTAGCAGCCTTGGTAGAGCGCTACACCGTGGTAGCGCCAACTGTGAAAAATCACCTATGAATGGGTAATGGGGGCTTTATGATGAACTTGAACAACAATCCGACTATCGACCAATTGGCCCAGCTGTTCGCCGTGCGCAAGGACAGCCTTGACGACCATTTGCTGTGGGTCAGCCAGACCGGTGAAGTGCGCCTCGACCGCCTGCCACCGAACACCGTCGAAGATGAATTCGAAGAGCACCTGCCCAGCATGCGTGCCCGCTTCAAGGTCTACCGCCGTGGCCAAGGCTACGTCGGCAAGAAGGCCGCCGCCGACACCGAGTTCGTTGGCCGCGTCCTGCAGACCCTGCAACAAGAATGGCCCGCTGCCCGTGAGCAGCAGGCAGTCAAGGTGATCGAACCGCTCAACTGAGGGTTCCCACCCTTACCTGAGCCCGGCCCGCATAGGCCGGGCTTTTTCATGCCTGGCGCCGCTGGCTGGCGCGTTCCGGCAGCGGCAAGGCGCCGGTTGCCATCGCCCGGGCGCGGTCAACACCCCACACCAGGGCGCGGGTCATGGTCTCGCCTGGCCGTGCGGGGTAGTACTCCTCCAGCAGTGCCCGCCCATCCCCGGCATACAGCCCCAGGAACAGTTGGGTCGCCCCCAGGCGCGACAAGCGAACCTGCACGTCCAGGGTGGTACCGTCACTGAGTGCTTCGTCGTGGCAGCGGCTGTGCAGCTGGGCGTCGGCCCACTGCCAATAGGTCTCTTCCCTGACTCGCATGCGCATTCAATCCTCCGTTGCTGGAATGCCGCGCCAGAAAACCACAGCCTTGGCCATCCTGCGAGCGCTACCCGACAATGCCATGAGGCGGATCAAGAAATGGCAATAAAAACCCCGCCATTCGGCGGGGTTGTGCTGGAGCGGGATCACTTCTTCAGCGGAACCCGCGGCATGAAGCGGCCTTTTTTACTGCGCTGCAGGTGTGCAGGCTGGAGCTGTTCGGAATCATCCAGCGTCATGTGGGCGAAGCCCAGGCGGAATGCCGCCTGGCCGCAACGCACCTGGCTGTTGATCGGGAACGCGTCGTTCAGGTCTTCGAAAAAGGATTCGCTCATGCCCTGTCTCCCTCCAGTGGCGGACGCGCCGGCAACCAGAACAGTTGCCCAGGTAAACGCGACCAGTGAAAGTGAGACTAGCTGGTCATTTGCAGACCGCCCAGGCTGATGCCCTGGACCCGACCAGCGGCAGAACGCTCTACTTCAGGCGCACCGCCGTGCCGGTAGCAAATACCACGACCATGCCGCCCTGTACCGACGGCATGCTGATCTCGAAATCCACCCCCACTACCGCATCGGCTTGCAACTGGCGTGCCCGCGCCTTCAGTTCTTCGGTGGCCTGTTCCCGCGCTTCGCGCAGTGCGCTTTCCAGGGTTTGCGAACGGCCGCCGAAGAAGTCGCGAAAACGTGCAAAGAAATCGCGCACGAAGTTGATGCCCTGCACCGATTCGGAACTGACCACGCCCAGGTATTCGGCAATCGGGTGGCCTTCGAGCTGGCTGGTGGTGGAAATGATCATGGGGTGCACTCCATTGGCCTGGCAAAAAAGGCCGATTCTAACAGAGCGCAATTCCCCTCGCGGATACGCCTCCATTGTGGGAGCGCGCAGTTTTTCAGATTTTCAGTCAGGCTGTGCTTGAAGGGGACAACTACGCGCTGACCGCGCGTAGCCGCTGGCCAATGCGGGCGCCGAACACGTTCACCAGCAACCCGGCCATTACCAGCAAGGCGCCCCAACCCTGGGTTGCAGTCAAACGCTCGCCCAGCAACAACGCCGACGAACTCAGGCCAATCACTGGCACCAGCAGCGAGAATGGCGCCACCTTGCCGGCCGGGTGGCGCGACAGCAGTTTGCTCCACAGGCTGTAGCCGAGCATGGTGGCGACAAACGCCAGGTAGGCCAGGGCCAATACCGAACTCCAGCTGATATTGGCCAGGGCATGGCCAATGCGCTCTGGCCCTTCCAGCCACCAGGAGAGTGCCAGGAACGGCAGTGGCGGGATCAGCCCGCCCCAAATCACCAGCGCCACCAGGTCAACCGAGCCAAAGCGCCGGGTAATGATGTTGCCCAAGCCCCACATGGCGCCGCCACACAGGGTCAGCACCAGCGCCAGCATCGGCACATGGCCACCGTCTTCGCTGCCGATAAGCGCCAGGCCGCTGGCCGCTACCAGCAGCCCCAGCACGCTGGCCAGGCGCAGCCGCTCACCGAGGAACAGTGCGGCGAAACCCAGGGTGAAGAACGCCTGCGACTGCAGGATCAGCGAGGCCAGCCCTGGCGGCATGCCGCTGTACATGGCCTGGAACAGGAACGCGAACTGGCCCAGCGAAATGGTCGCACCGTAGGCGATCAGCCAGCGCCAGGGCAGCTTCGGCCGCTTGACCAGCAAGATCGCCGGAAACGCCACCAACAAGAAGCGCAATGCCCCCAGCAACATCGGCGGCAAGCCATCGAGGCCAACCTTGATGACCACGAAGTTGACTCCCCACGCGACAATCACCACCAGCGCGATGAGCAGGTCCTTGAGTGGCATTGCAGCTTCCTTCTTCAGGTTTTCTAGACATATTTCGTTACAGCATAAGGTTATTTCGTTGCCAGGGACCAGCACAGTTGCCGCCGATCATTGCGCAACAGCACACTGTTCAACTCCCAACACACTGCTTGACCTGACTTGTATATACATGCTCACATGATGACCAGGTCATCCGCCTCGCGTCCCCGCCGATGACTGACTCGCTTAGACAAGAACAATGAAGCGGAGCCACTGTATGTCCAGCAAACCCGTACTCGAGCGGCGCTCGATCGACTACATCCCCGAGACTGAACGCCATGGGCGCGTGTACAGTCAGTTCACCCTGTGGCTCGGCGCCAACTTGCAAATCACGGCGATCGTGACCGGCGCCCTTGCCGTGGTGCTCGGTGGCGATGTGTTCTGGTCGCTGATCGGCCTGCTGCTCGGTCAAGTGATCGGCGGCGCGGTCATGGCCCTCCATGCCGCTCAGGGCCCTCGTCTGGGGCTGCCGCAGATGATTTCCAGCCGCGTGCAGTTCGGTGTCTACGGCGCGGCCATCCCGATGGTGCTGGTATGCCTGATGTACCTGGGCTTCACCGCCACCGGCACGGTGCTCTCCGGACAGGCGATCGGCCAGTTGCTCAACGTCAGCGACAGCACCGGCATCCTGATGTTCGCCAGCATAATCGTGCTCGCCACCCTGGCCGGATACCGGGTGATCCACTGGATCGGCCGAGTCGCCAGCGTGCTGGGCATCATCGCCTTCGTCTACCTGTTCAGTCGCATCATGCTGCTGGCCGACATCGGGCAGTTACTCGACAACCGCCACTTCAGTTGGGCATCGTTCCTGCTCGCCGTATCGCTGGCGGCGTCCTGGCAGATCGCCTTCGGCCCCTATGTGGCCGACTACTCGCGCTACCTGCCCAGTAACACGTCACCACTCAAAACCTTCCTCGCCGCGGGTCTGGGTTCGGTGATCGGCGCCCAGGCGTCAATGATCCTCGGGGTGTTCGCCGCCGCCATCGCCGGTGCCCGGTTCTCCGGTCACGAAGTGGCCTACATCGTCGGCCTGGGTGGCGCCGGCAGCACCGCAGCGCTGCTGTATTTCTGCATCGCCTTTGGCAAGGTGACCATCTCGACGCTGAATTCCTATGGCAGCTTCATGTGCATTGCCACCATCATCAGCGGCTTCCGTGGCCACCTGGCGATCAGCCGTGCACAGCGCCTGCTGTTCGTGCTGGGCATCGTCGGCGCCGCCACCCTGGTGGCTTTGCTTGGCCAGCATTCGTTTCTCAGCGCGTTCAAATCCTTCATCCTCTTCCTGCTGACGTTCTTTGTGCCGTGGAGCGCGGTCAACCTGGTCGACTACTACTTCATCACCAAGGAGCGATACGATATCCCCGCCCTTGCCGACCCGCAGGGCCGATACGGCCGCTGGAACTGGCCAGGAATCATCGTCTACACGGTGGGCGTGTTGATACAGATGCCGTTCATCGACACCAAACTGTACACAGGGCCGCTGGTCGCGCACCTGGGCGGTGTGGATATCTCGTGGCTGATCGGCCTGGTAGTGCCGAGCGTGCTGTACTACTGGGTGGCACGGCGGCGGGCGCAAGAGGCACCGGCAGCGATGATCGTGCCTGAGCTCCGCTAAGCCCCTCGCCGACAGCGTAGAAACGTCTTGCCCTCGCAAACGCGATGCGAGGGCAAGACGGCTTTCACCGCGAGCGCGCCAATGTCAACGACGATAGTCCGGCGCGACTCGCTCCAGCATCCGCAACAACGCCGCCCACGCCAGCTGCATCGCATCCGGATCCGTCAGCTCGCCCTGCTTCAAGCCCCGCCCCGGATCATTGAACTGCCGCTCGGTATGCGTACACACTTCGGCGGGCGGTAAAATCACCTGCCCGGCACTCTGTGCCGCCAACTGGATCTCGCACGCCTTCTCCAGGTAGTACATGCGCAGGAACGCTTCGGCCACGCTGCGCCCGGTGGTCAGCAGACCATGGTTGCGCAGGATCATCACCGGCTTGTCGCCCAGGTCGGTCACCAGGCGTTGCTGCTCATCCATATCCAGCGCAATCCCTTCGTAGGCGTGGTACGCCACCTTGCCGTAAAACTCCATGGACATCTGGTTGAGCGGTAGCAGCCCGCACTCCAGCGCCGCCACTGCGCAACCTGCCCGGGTGTGGGTATGCAGCACGCAATGGGCATCCTCGCGGGCGGCGTGGATGGCACTGTGAATGACGAAACCGGCCGGGTTGACCGGGTGCGGCGTCGGTTCGACCGGCCGGCCCTGCAGGTCGATCTTCACCAGGCTCGAGGCCGTGATCTCATCGAACAACAGGCCGTACGGGTTGATCAGGAAGTGATGTTGCGGCCCCGGCAGGCGCAGGGAAACATGGGTGAAGATCAGGTCGCTCATGCGCAAATGGGCGATCAGTCGATAGCAGGCGGCCAGCTCCTGGCGCAGGCTTTGTTCCGTAGCGTTCATCATCGTTGTCCCTGTGCAGAAAGCTACTTGCTGGCCCACGCATTGAAGCGCTGCTCCAGCTCTTCTCCATGGTCGACCCAGAATTCCACATTCATCGCCAACGCCCCTTGCAGGTTTTGCGGCGAAGTAGGCACCCAACTGGCCAAGGACGGGTCAAGCTTCGCTGCCGCCCGGGTGTTGGTCGGCCCATACGGAATCTGCTCCACATAGCGCACCTGGGTATCCGGCTGGTTGGCATAGGCGATCAGCCGCTTGGCCTGGTCGACATGCCGCGAGCCCTTGATGATCGCCCAGTAATCCATGCCATACAGGCTGCCAGGCCAGACCACCGCCAGCGGGCTGCCCTGTTGAGCCGCCACGGCGATGCGCCCGCTGTAGGTCGAGGTCATCACCACGTCACCCGCCGCCAGCCACTGGGCAGGCTGGGCGCCGGCGTCCCACCACTGGATATACGGCTTCAGTTCGCCGAGTTTGGCAAAAGCACGCTCGACCCCGGCCGGCGTGGCCAGCACCTGGTACACATCCTCGACCTTGACCCCGTCGGCCATCAGGGCGAACTCCAGGTTGTACACCGCACGCTTGCGCAGGCCGCGCTTGCCCGGGTACTTGTTCACGTCCCAGAAGTCGGCCCACGACGCCGGCGCCTGGGCCAGCTTGCTGCGGTCATAGGCGATGGCCACGCTCCATACCAGCGCGGCCGAGCCACAGGCCTGCGCAGCATCGGCAATCAGTTCGCCCGCGTGCCCCAGGCGCTGCCAGTCCAGCTGCTCGTAAATACCCTCGTCGCAGCCGCGCATCAGGTCAGGCCCTTCGATCTGCACCACGTCCCAGTCGACATTGCCGGTATCTGCCATTACCTGGATCCGCGCCATTTCACCGTTGTACTCGCTCTGGATCAGCTTGCTGCCATCCTGGGCACTGAACGGCTTGAAGATCGCCTCGTCCTGGGCTTTCTGGCCTGCACCACCGTAGCCGACCACGACCATCTGCGGTGCCGCTTGCGCACTGCCCAGGCCCATGGCCAGCAACGCTGCGCAAAAGCCGCTTACACGTGGGAATACCTGCATCGTAGTTGCCTCCTGCCGGTGCCCGAGGGGCCCGTTTTCTTGTTGTAGTGAGGTCACGCCCTCGCCACGAGGGTGAGAAAAACCTAGTCGCCGAGCAGTAAAAAAACAAGTTGATTTTTTACTGGCGCTACACTTTCATAACAAAACAAGAACAACACCGCACCGGAGCCGCCTGTATGCAGACCGCCTTCCCTCACCTGTTCGACGCCTTGCAGATCCGCGGCAAACGCTTGAAAAACCGCATCATGTCCACCGGCCACGACACCTGCCTGCCCACCGACAACCTGGTCAACGACAAGCTCATCGCCTACCAGCGCGCCCGCGCTGCCGGTGGCGTCGGCCTGATCGTGCTGCAGGTGGCCGGGGTTCATGACAGCGCCCGCTACACCTCGCATGTGCTGATGGCCACCGACGATGCCTGCATCGAGGGCTACCGCCAGCTTGCCGAGGCCTGCCATGAGCATGGCACCGTGGTGCTGTCGCAACTGTTCCACCCTGGGCGGGAGATCATGGAATCGGCGGACGGCTTGCTGGCGGTGGCCTACTCGGCATCCGCGGTGCCCAATGAACGCTTCCGGGTGATGCCGCGCGCACTGGACCAGGCAATGATCGACGAGATCGTTCAGGGCTATGCCAGCGCTGCACGCCGCCTGCACCAGGCCGGGCTGGATGGCGTTGAAGTGGTGGCCAGCCATGGCTACCTGCCTGCGCAGTTCCTCAACCCGCGGGTAAACCAGCGCACAGACGGCTACAACGGTGAACTGGAGCAGCGCCTGCGGTTCCTGCGCGAAGTGCTGGCCGCCGTACGCGCGGCCACCGACGAGCAGTTCATCATCGGCCTGCGCATCAGTGCCGACGAGCGCGACAGCCAGGGGCTGAGCGAGGACGAGTCGCTGGCCGCAGCGGTTGCCCTGCAGGGCCAGCTCGATTACCTGCACATCGTTGCCGGCACGTCGGCGTCCCTGGGCGGCGCGGTGCATATCGTGCCGCCGATGGCCATCGAGCCGGCATACCTGGCCCGTGAGGCCGGCACCTTCAAGCAACACCTGGATATCCCGCTGTTCGTCACCGGCCGTATCAACCAGCCACAGGAAGCCGAACTGATCCTGGCCCGTGGCCAGGCCGATGTCTGCGGCATGACCCGTGCGCTGATCTGCGACCCGCAGATGCCGAACAAGACCGAGCAGGGCCAGGTCGAGGACGTACGTGCCTGCATTGCCTGCAACCAGGCCTGCATCGGCCATTTCCACCGTGGCCTGCCCATTTCCTGCATCCAGCGGCCGGAAACCGGCCGCGAGTTGCAGTACGGGCAGCTGACACCCACCCCCCATCCCAAACGTATTCTCGTGGCCGGTGGCGGGCCCGCCGGCATGAAAGCCGCCGCAGTAGCCGCTGCGCGCGGGCATCAGGTCACGCTGTACGAAGCGGGCCCGCAGCTCGGCGGCCAGGTGCTGCTGGCCCAGTTGCTGCCACGGCGCAGCGAGTTCGGTGGCGCCAGTACCAACCTGCAACGGGAAATGGCCCTGGCGGGCGTGGAAGTGGTGCGCAACACCCGGGTCGACCGCGCACTGGTCGCGCGTGAACGCCCCGACCTGGTGATCGCGGCCACCGGTGCCACCCCCTACTGGCCGGCGTTCGAGCGTACCGGTGATCTACAGGTAGTGGATGCCTGGCAAATACTGCGCAATGAAGCAAAACCGGGGCGCTCGGTGCTGGTGATCGACTGGCGCTGCGACTGGATCGGCCCAGGCATCGCCGAACGCCTGGTGCGCGAGGGCCACCAGGTACAACTGGCGGTCAATGGCACTCATTGCGGCGAAAGCCTGCCGCTGTACGTGCGCGACCAACTGGCCGGCGAGCTGCATCGCCTGGGCATCCCCATCACACCCTATGCCCGCCTGTATGGCAGCGACGACAACACGGTGTACCTGCAGCACACCGCCAGCGGCGAACCGATGATCTTCGAAGGCATCGACACCCTGGTACTGTGCCTGGGCCATCAACCGGAAGACCGCCTGGCCATGGAGCTGGCTGGCCTGGTGGAGGTGCGCCGCGTTGGCGACTGCCTGGCGCCGCGTACCGTCGAAGAAGCGATTCATGATGGCCTGACGGTTGCCTGGGCGCTCTGAGGCTGTACATACTGCAGCTTTTACGATGGACCGACGTGCATGAGCCAACTCCCCCAGCCCCCCACCAGCGAAGCCGGGGGCGCCGCGCCGCAGTTTCTCGGCAGCCGCATTCGCGGCCTGCGCAAGCGCCGTGGCATGACCCTGGCGGAGCTGGCCACGCACAGTGAACTGACCGCTGGCTACATCAGCCAGCTGGAGCGCAACCTCTCCTATCCGTCGATCCCGGCGCTGTTCAACATCGCCCGCAGCCTGGGTGTAACCATCCAGTGGTTCTTCGCCAGTGAAGCCACCACTGCGCCCGAGGACCAGGGCTATGTGGTACGACGCAACAGCCGCCTGAGCGTGCACTACGAAGATGGCATCGTCGATCAACTGCTCACGCCCCAGCCCAACCGCCAGCTGGAAATCCTGCATTCGCGCTTCCCCCCGGGCAGCTACAGCCAGCAGAGCTACAGCCATGACGGTGAAGAGGCTGGCTACATCCTCAGTGGCAGCTTCGAGCTATGGGTGGGCGAACGGCATTTCCAGCTGGGTGAGGGGGACAGTTTCAGCTTCTCGAGCCAGGAACCGCATCGCTATGGCAACCCCGGCGAGGTGGATGCCGTGGTGATCTGGGTAATCACGCCGCCAACATTCTGAAGCATGCTCGCTCCCCAATATCCAGCAACAGGGTCTACCTTGTTAACCGAACTTTAGAGGAGCACCACCATGAAGCAGATCCTGATCATTGGCGCGGGCTTTGCCGGCCTGTGGAGCGCGCTCAGCGCCGTCCGCCAGCTTGACCTCCATGGCCGCAAGGATGTCGAGGTCACCTTGCTTGCCCCCCAGGCCGAGCTGCATGTGCGCCCGCGCTTCTACGAACCCGACGTACACACCATGGCCGCGCCGTTGCAGGAGCTGTTCGATGCCGTCAACGTCCGCTTCGTGCAAGGCACGGCCTTCCACATCGATGAAGCGGCCCGCCGCGTCAGCTACCGCACCCGCAGCGGCACCCAGTGCGCCCTGCCCTACGACCGGCTGATCATGGCCTGCGGCAGCGAGCTCAACCGGCCTGACATGGTCGGCATCGAGCATGTGTTCGATGTCGACAAGCTCGACAGCGCCGCGCGCCTGGAAACCCATCTGAAATCACTGGCCAGCCTGCCCGACACACCGGCACGCAATACCGTAGTGGTGGCCGGCGGTGGATTTACCGGCATCGAGACCGCCACCGAACTGCCGGCCCGCCTGCGCGAAATCCTCGGAGAGGGCCCGGCGTTGCGCGTGGTGGTGGTCGACCGTGGGGCGAGGATTGGCGCATCCCTGGGTGATGGCATCCGCCCCGCCATCGAGCAGGCCTCCGAGGCCCTGGGCGTGGAGTGGATCTGTGGCGCCACGGTAGCCTCGGTGGACCCTGCCGGCGTGCAGCTGGACAACGGCCAGCGCATCGACGCCAGCACGGTGATCTGGACCGTGGGCTTCAAGGCCAACCCGCTCACCGAACAGATCAGTGGCGAGCGCGACCGCCAGGGCCGCTTGCATGTCGATGGCAATCTCAAGGTGGCAGGCAATGCTGCCGTGTACGCAGCGGGTGATGTGGCCTACGCCGCCTGCGACGAGCTTGGCAACTACGCGGTGATGTCCTGCCAGCATGCGATTCCGTTGGGACGTCATGCAGGCAACAATGCGGCGGCCGAGCTGATTGGCGTGGCACCGAAGACCTACAGCCAGCCCAAGTACGTGACCTGCCTGGACCTTGGGGCCTGGGGAGCGGTGTATACCGAAGGGTGGGAGCGCACGGTGTCGCCACCGGAGGACAAGGCCGAGGCCAAGGTGTTGAAGGCGCAGATCAATACGGTGTGGATCTATCCGCCAGCAGCCGATCGTGCCACGGCGCTGGCGGCGGCTGACCCTGCTATTCCAGTGGCCTGAGGCCGCTCCCACAGAGTTCGCGCAAGCCTTAGAGGCTTGCGCAAGACAGCAGGATCAGGCAGCAGCAAACAGCTCGTTGGCAATCTGCGCCTGGGCAGCATCGATCGCCTGGCTGCGGTGCTCAGGGCCATAGGCCAGGCCATGGGCACGGACGATTTCCAGGTCGGTGACACCGATGAAGCCCAGGAACACCTTGAGGAAGTCCTCATGCCCGGCGCCAGTCGGCTGGCCAGCGTGCAGGCCACCAGCGGTGGAAACCAGCACTACCTTCTTGTTGCCGCACAGGCCTTCCGGGCCGGCTTCGGTGTAGCGGAAAGTCTTGCCGGCGACGGCGACGCGGTCGATCCAGGCCTTGAGCTGGGTCGGCACGGTGAAGTTGTACATCGGCGCACCAATCACCACGGCATCGGCAGCCAGGAACTCTTCCAGGGTTTCCGCGCTCAGCTTGGCTTCGAAGGCCTGGGCTGCGTCGCGCATGTCTTCCGGGGTACCAGCCGCTACCAGGGTAGCCGCAGAGAAGTGGGCGATGGCATCAGCGGCCAGGTCGCGGTACACCACTTCCACGCTCGGGTCGGCGGCTTTCCAGGCTTCGACCACTTCGCGGCTCAGTTGGCGGGAGGCGGAATTGTCGCCCAGGATGCTCGAATCGATATGCAACAGTTTCATGGGACTCTCCTGTGAATGAAGACCGCGATGTTGGGCGATCACGATGGGGAGAATCCTACCGACCTCACCAATGGCTGATAAGTCGGCAAAAATGCGTTAGTTTGTCCCACAGATGGAACAGTGAGACATTCCCATGCAAGACCTCAACGACCTCTTCTACTTTGCCCGCGTAGTCGAAGCCGGTGGTTTCGCCGCTGCCGGCCGCCAGCTGGGCATCCCCAAGTCGCGCCTGTCGCGGCGTATCGCCGAGCTTGAAGAACGCCTGGGCACACGCTTGCTGCAACGCACCACCCGGCAACTGAAGCTCACCGCGGTGGGCGAGCGCTACCTGCACCACTGCCAGGCCATGCTGCTGGAAGCCGAAGCCGCCGATGAAGCCGTGGCCAGCATGAGCAGCGAACCGCGCGGGCGTTTGCGGGTGTCCTGCCCGGTGGCATTGGCCCACGCCTTCCTGCCAGATGTGATCAGCCGATTTCTCGCGCAGTACCCGCTGGTGCAACTGGACATGGTGCTGCTCAACCGCCGGGTCGACCTGATTTCCGAAGGCATCGACGTAGCCTTGCGCGTGCGCGACCTGGGCGATGAAGACCCGGCCCTGGTCACCCGCCGCCTGCGCCAGGCACAGATGCAACTGGTTGCCGCGCCTGGTTTCGCCGACCACATCCGCGAACCGGGCGAACTGGCCTCCTTGCCGGTGCTGGGCGCCGCCGAGGCAGACCGGCTGGTACACTTCCGCCTGTTCGGCCCCCATGGCAAGCAGCAGGAAATCGCCCTTGAACCGCGCCTTGCCATCGATGATTTCGTAGTACGTAATGCTGCTGTACGCGCTGGCCTCGGATTTACCGCGCTGCCCAGCATGTTCTGCGAGGAAGAGCTGGAACGCGGCGAACTGGTGCGCCTGCTGCCCGACTGGTCGCTACCGGGTGGCTACTTGCAGGCGGTGTACCCGCACCGGCGCGGTTTGCTGCCTGCGGTACGGGTGTGGATCGATCATCTGGCGACGTCGTTCGAGGCCTGTGGAGAAAAGTATGTCTGAGCGAACCATGAGCGAAGCCGAGGTGGCGGCGTTTTGCCTGAGCCTGCCGGGTGCGCGGGAAGACTACAAATGGGGCGGCATTCGGGTGTTTTCGGTGGCAGGCAACAAGATGTTCGCGGTGCTCGACCTGGCAGGTGCGGGGTTGTCGTTCAAGGTGGCCGACGAACTGTTTCTCGGCTATTGCGACCGCCCGGGGGTGCGGCCTGCGCCGTACCTGGCGAGGGCGCGATGGATCAGCATGGCGCTGCCCTACCCCATGGGGCGTGATGAGCTGTGTGATGCGTTGCAACGCTCGCACCAGCTGGTGGTGCGGCGGTTGCCGAAGCGGTTGCAGGTGGGGTTGGTGATCTAGATACCCTGTGCCGGCCTCTTCGCGGGCTTGCCCGCTCCCACAGGATTTTCACTGCCCTCAAGACTTGTGTAGTACCTGTGGGAGCGGGCAAGCCCGCGAAGAGGCCGGCACAGCCACCTGTCAACCAAAAGCCAGATAGCGCCCACCAAGAAACAGCCAGTCCGCCCAGAACACCTGGTGCACTAGGACAATGCCCCAGAACACCAACTGGTACGACACCTTGCGCGTCTTGTGCCGATACAGCTGCTGCGCCAGCAGCGCCCCCGGCCAGCCGCCCAGCAGCTCACTGGCATGCAGCACTTTCTCGGGCGTTCGCCAGGCCTGGGTACGCGCCTGCTGTTTATCCTGCCAATACAGCAACAGGCTGATCAGGCTCATTGCCGGGTACAGCGCCAGCGGCCACCAGGCCTGATCGACCCAGGCCATGCGCGCCGCGCCCAGACCCGGCAGCAGGCACAGCAGGCCCAACACCAGCAGCTTCAGGCGCACATTACGTACGCCCTCCCCCCCTTGCCCCCGTGCGGCCTCAGCCATGAGCCGTCGCCCAGTCGACCCAGCCAAACTGCCAGGTCGCCAGAATCAGCAGGCCAAAGGCAATGCGATACCAGGCGAACGCCGCGTAGCTGTGGTTGGCAATGAACTTGAGCAGGCCACGCACGGCAATCATGGCAAAGATGAACGAGGTCACGAAGCCAATGGCAAAGACCGGCAGGTCGCCGGGCTGGAACAGGTCGCGGTACTTGTAGCCCGAGTACACCGCAGCACCGACCATGGTCGGCATCGCCAGGAAGAACGAGAACTCGGTCGCTGCCTTGCGCGACAGGCCGAACAGCAGGCCACCGATAATGGTCGAGCCGGAGCGCGAAGTGCCCGGGATCATCGCCAGGCACTGGATGAAGCCGATCTTCAGCGCGTGGCTCCAGCGCATGTCGTCCACGTGGTCCACCTCCACGCGGTGCTCGCGGCGCTCGGCCCACAGCATGATCACCCCGCCCACCACCAGCGCCGCCGCCACGGTGATCGGGTTGAACAGATATTCGTGAATCAGGTCGGCGAACAGCACACCCAGCACCACTGCCGGCAGGAACGCCAGCAACAGGTTACCGGTGAAACGCCGCGCCGTGGGCTGGCTGGTCAGGCCGAAGACCACGTCGAAGATCTTGCCGCGAAACTCCCATACCACCGCCAGGATCGCCGCCAGCTGAATGATGATGTTGAAGGCCATGGCCCGTTCGCCGCCAAACCCGATCAGGTCGGCGACGATGATCTGGTGGCCAGTACTGGAGATCGGCAGAAACTCCGTCAGCCCTTCGACCACGCCTAAGATGATTGCCTGGAAGGCAGTCCAAAAATCCATCGTTCCCCCGATGGAGCGCTGCTCGTTGCAGGCCCCTTGTTCTTGATTTGCTTGAAATTGCCGCACGCGGCCCGGCTGTTTTACAGCGACTGTTGGGCGCAATGCCAGTAGAAAAGTTCACGCCGCCTAAAGGTTTCATCTGGCGCGGCCGAAATCCTAGCAGAGCGCCTTTGCAAACGCCTTGTACAACCTGCTGCAGACTATTGGATGGATAGCACTTAGCCATTAGTCGGGTGGGGGCCAGACGCAAAGCATGCTTGGATGCGCCTGAATAAAAAGAACAATGCGGGAGCTGTGGGATGAAAACCCTGAGATCGATGTCTATCAGCCGCCGTCTGTGGCTGATCCTTTTGGTGGCGGTGGCCATGCTGGTGGTATTGGGCCTGCTGATGCTGCGCCAGATCCACGGTGACCTGTACCAGGCCAAAGCGGAAAAGACCCGCCACGTGGTGCAGACCGCAGCCGGTGTGCTGGCCTATTACCAAGGCCTGGAGGCGGCCGGCACGCTCAGCCGCGAAGCCGCCCAGCAACAGGCACTGCAAGTGGTACGCGCGCTGCGCTACGACCACGATGACTACTTCTGGATCAACGACCTGGGGCCGAAGATGATCATGCATCCGGCCAACCCCAAGCTCGACGGCCAGGACCTGTCGGCCATCCGCGACCCCGATGGCTTTGCCGTCTTCAACGAGATGGTCGCCCTGGCCCGACAGCAGGATGCCGGGCCGGTCAACTACCGCTGGCCCAAGCCCGGTGCCAGCGAGCCGGTGGCCAAGACGTCCTATATCCAGCTGTTCAAGCCGTGGGGCTGGATCATCGGCTCAGGCGTGTACGTCGACGACGTGCAGGCCGAATTCGCCCGTCAGTTGCGCGATGCCTCGCTGGTGGGCGTGGCCATTGCTCTGCTGATGGCGCTGGTGGTCATGCTGATTGCCCGCAGCATCGCCCGCCCGTTGCAAGAGGCAGTGCAGGCCATGGGTAACATCGCCAGCGGCGAAAGCGACCTGACCCGGCGCCTGGACACTCACGGCCGCGACGAAATCACCCAGCTGGGCGAGCACTTCAACCGCTTCAACGGCAAGCTGCAAGGCGTGATCGGCCAGTTGCAAGGGGCGGCCCATGCCCTGGCCCAGTCCGCCGGGCATGTCGGTGACAATGCCGGGGCCGCGCAACAGCACAGCGCCCAGCAATCGTTGCAGATGGACCAGGTGGCCACTGCGGTCAACGAAGTGACCTACGCCGTGCAGGACGTGGCCAAGACCGCCGAGCAGGCTGCCGGGGAAATGCGCACCGCGCAACAGCAGGTGGCACACGGTCAGGAGGCCATTCACGGCAGCCTGGCGCAGATCGACCGGCTGTCGCTGACCATCGACCAGGCCGTGCAGGTGATCCGTGACCTGGCCGGGCACAGCACGCGCATCGGTGGTGTGCTGGACGTGATCCGCTCCATCGCCGAACAGACCAACCTGCTGGCGCTGAACGCAGCCATCGAGGCGGCGCGGGCCGGCGAGCAAGGCCGTGGCTTTGCCGTGGTCGCCGACGAGGTCCGCCTGCTGGCCCAGCGCACGGCGCAGTCGACGGCCGAGATCCATACCATGATCGAGCACCTGCAAAGCCAGTCGGACGCTGCGGTCAAAGCCATCGACACCAGCAGCGAGGCCTCGCGCCAGACCGTCGAGCAGGCCCGCGAGGCCGGTGCCAGTCTGGATGCCATCAACCAGGCGCTGAACAACCTCACCGCGTTGAATGCCTCCATTGCCAGCGCCACCTTGCAGCAGTCGCATGTAGTCGAAGAGATCAACCGCAATGTGCTGGATACGGCGGGGTTGTCCCAGCAGACCGCCGATGCGGCGCGACAGTCCAGCGATGCCGGGGTGGCACTGGGGCAGTTGAGCGAAGAGCTGGAGCAGCTGTTGCGGCAGTTCCGGGTATAAGGCCAAGCCCCTGTGGTCGCGTAGATAACTGAAATTGCAAGCAATCCGCGTACCCTGTGGGAGCGGCTTTAGCCGCGAAGAATCCAGCGCGGTGCTTGGCACCGGCTGCGCCGGTATTCGCGGCTAAAGCCGCTCCCACAGGCTCCCTGCTAACTCAATGAGTCATGTGCAGTCCTGTGGGAGTGGCCCCAACGCCCTACACCTTCCCCGGCCGACCCGCTACAATCGCGCCCCTCCCCCGTAGTCTCCAAGGATCGCCGATGTCCGGCCTTGAACTCATCGCCGCCGTCCTCGGCGTCACCGCTGTCTGGCTCACGGTCAAGCAGAACGCCTGGTGCTGGCCGATCGGCCTGGTCATGGTGCTGATCTATGGCTGGCTGTTCTACGAAGTCAAGCTGTATTCGGGCATGCTGCTGCAACTGGCCTACGCCATCCTGCAAGTTTACGGCTGGTGGCAATGGAAGCGCCCAGGCCATGCTGAAGACGCCCGCCAGGTCTCACGCCTGCAACGCCCGGCATTGTTCACCGGCCTCGCCGTCGGGGTGCTGCTGAGCGCCGCCCTGGGCGCGGCCATGGCCAACTGGACCGACGCCGCCCTGCCCTGGCTGGACGCCAGCCTGACCGGCTTCAGCCTGGTGGCACAACTGTGGATGGCGCAGAAGCGCCTGCAGTGCTGGCCGCTGTGGGTGGTGGTAGACATCGTCTACGTGGGCTTGTACCTGCACCAGCAGCTGTACTTCACCGCGGGCTTCTTCGCCGTGCTGACCCTGATTGCCGTGCGCGGCTGGCTGGAATGGCGCCGTGACCCGGCGCTGGTGCAGCCATGAGCGCGGCGCAGGCCATGAAAGTGGTGGTGCTGTGCGGCCCGGAATCCAGCGGCAAAAGCTGGCTCAGCGGGGTGATCCAGGCGCATTTCGGCGGCGTGGTGGTGGCCGAATACGTGCGCCACTTCATCGACCAGGAAGGCCGCGACACCTGCTACGCCGATATCCCCACCATCGCCCGCGGCCAGCTGGCCTGGGAAGACCACGCCCGCGAGCAGGCGCCGCCGCTACTGATTCTCGACACCCACCTGCTCAGCAACATGCTCTGGAGCCACGCCCTCTTCGACGACTGCCCTGCCTGGCTGGAACAGGCTTTGCTGGCGCGGCATTACCACCTGCATCTGTTGCTAAGCCCGCAGGGCGTGGATTGGGTTGCCGATGGCCAGCGCAGCCAGCCCGAACTGAGCGACCGCCAGCGCTTTTTCGACGACAGCCTGCACTGGCTGCAACGGCATGACCAGGCATACCAAATAATTGAAGGCAATTGGCCACAGCGCCAGTTGCTGGCACTGCAAACAGTGGCTAAGCTCATTGATAGCGATGCGCCATCCTGCCCCACCGAATGTTAACCCACTGACACACTCCAAGGGGCAAAGGCCCCGAAATTGCGGGGTTTCCCCCTGCTTCGGGGGTAGTGTCAAGCCGCTGATACACCCTTGCAAAGACCCTTCCAATCAAGGCCACCACGGGCTTTGCCGGCAGCGCTCACGGCTGCCTGTTTCAACCCTGAGACAGAATACGCCGCAGTTTGTCAGGCATTGACCTTAAGCTGTTGATCTGAAAACGCTTCTCAAAAGCGGCACACCTTCTGCTCGCTCCTTCGTATCGCTGAACAGGGCCAGCGTTCTATAGAAGGAGTTGCCGTCGTGAGGAAACCTGACAAAGGCCTTTATTACCTGTTGCTGATGAGCTGTGTGCTGGGCTCGTTGAGCCTGACGGCCCAGGCCGACAACGGCATCATCGTGATAACCCGTGATGTGCAGACACGCAACGCCGTGGTCCCGCCGTTGCGACCCGACCCGAACCCCACCACCGCCAACGCCAACCCTTCCGCCCACATCCTCAAGCAAACCAGCGAACTGAGTGATGGCGACTTCGCCAACATCAGCAGCGGTGCGGGTATCAGCACACTGATTACCCAGCAGACCAACAACCTGGGCGGCAACCTCAACAATCAGACCCAGTTGCCCAACCTGGCCGGTGGCCGTGGTACAGGCTCGGGCAGTGGCATCTCGAACATGGTCAATTCGAGTTTGCAGCGCGGCCTGGCGCCGCTGCAGATCCTGACCGGAGGCAAGTGAGATGAAGCACACGCTGCTGATCCTGGCCACATTGTGCAGTACTTCGGCCTTCGCGCAATCCCCGGTTCCGGTGATCAACAACGCAGACATCAATAGTTCGGGCAGCCGTTACCAGGGCAACCTGTCGGTCAACCAGACAGCCGGTGACCAGCAGCAACAAGCCAACGCCCGCGCCTTCGCCGTGGGGCCCGGGGCCAGCGCCACTACGCTGATCCGCCAACGCCTGAACACCCCCGCAGCCCCGGCGATGGATGCCCGCTCGAGCATCCAGGGCAACGCCTTCAGCAACGGCAGCGGTGCCCTCGGGGTGAACCAGAGCGCCGGCGCCAACACCCAGCAAGCCAATGCACTGCGCATAAGCCTCAGTGCCCAGCCGCAAAGCATCGACGACAGCGTCCTCATGCAACAGAACGTGGCGCTGTTCAACAACTCCGATCCAGCTGACACCCCACCCGGCCATCGCCAGGTCACCACCAGTGACCAGGCATTCACCGGTGGCCGCGGGGTGATCCAGCTGAATCAGAGTGCCGGGGTGGGAAACCGAATGGCCAACACCTTGAGCATACGGGTCGCGGATTGACCCATCCAGTTAAGAACAACACTTAACCTATAAAGTACGGAGAATCACCATGAAACCCTCGATGGCAATCAAGCCTCTGGTTTTCGCAATTGCTGCGATCATGGCTGTTGCTGTACAAGCTGGGCAAAATGATCGGCGTAATGACCACCATAACGGCCACCACCATAACAATGGTCATCACACGCCTCCTCCAACCAAGATCCCTGTGTATGCAACGGCCAATGCCTGGGACAACCAGAGTAGCACCGACAACACCATCACCAACCAAGGGACCATCAACGAAGCCGAGATGAACCAGTCGGCCGTTGGCGCCAGCGGTAACGTTGGTGTCAACGTTGCGGCCGGTAACGGCAACCAGCAGGACAATGCCGCGGCCATTGCCAACGCAGCGTCCGACTCGAACCTGGACAACAGCTTTGTCTTCGGCACCGCCGAAGCCACCGCTGACGTTCGCCAGTACAGCAACGGCAACCGCGTCGACAACTGGTCTACCCAGTCTTCGGCGATCATGAGCGGCTCGGCCGACGGCGCTGAAGGCAACGTGGGTGTCAACATTGCTGGCGGCGACCTGAACCAGCAGAAAAACACCATGGCCATTGCCAACACCCACGCACCACTGGGTAACGCCACGGCCACCGCCTCTGCCGACCAGGACGGCCCAGGCCTGGTGGTGAACAACAGCGCCGACCGCACCTACCGGGTTGATACGCTGACCTTCACCAAATCGGCCAGCGGCAGTGCCTCTCGGGAAAGCGCGTCGAACCTGAGCATCGACAAGAGCTCGTCGTCGAGCTTCGAGAAGCGGGGCAGCAACAGCTGGGATGCCAGCGGCTCCAAGTCGGTGGATGTCAGCGGCTCGCGCAACAAGGAATCGAGCTCCAGCTACAACGCGACGCTGAGCGCGACCCTGGAAGCGGCCGCCGAAGCTTCGCACACCGTCACCCGCGACCATGGCCGTCACGACCACACTCGCAGCGAGTCTGTGGACGCTTCGCTGAGCGCATCGCTTGAGGCGTCCATCGAAAAAACCCGCGACAAGTCGTCCAGTTCGTCGTTCCAGAAGTCGTTTGACTCCTCGTTCGAGGAAGCTTTCGACTCCTCCTTCGAGAAATCGGGTAGCAAGCAGAAGGAGTCGTCGAAAGACGTGGTGAAGAGCTACAGCGAAAGCAGCTCGTACGACCTGAGCAATACCGTGTCCTTCCAGGTACTGACCCCGACCGGCTGGGCTAACCCTGTGACCAACACCGCAACCCTGAGCGGTTCGGTGAACGGTGGCAGCGGCAACCTGGGCGTGAACGTGGCAGCCGGTGTGGGCAACCAGCAGAGCAACTCGCTGGCCATCTCCAACACCTCGTTCTGATCGTTGTGCTTGAGGCCCCCTTCGGGGGGCCTTTCTTCAACAGAACCGGAAGGCATCCGACAATGCGCATTATTGCCTTGGCGTTTTTGCTGTGCCTGACCAGCGTGAGCGAAGCGGCACAAATGCCGCTGTCCGTCTTGCCGGGTGGTGCCGTGGTGTTCAAGCCCATCCAGAGCGTACGCGAACGCAAGTTCGCCGACCTGGTGCAACAGAAGACCGACTTCAGCTGCGGCGCCGCCGCACTGGCCACCATCCTGCGCCAGGCCTACTGGCTGGATGTCGACGAACAACAGATCATCGAGGGCATGCTGGCCCACGCCGACCAGGACCTGGTGCGCACGCAAGGCTTCTCGATGCTCGACATGAAACGCTACGTGGAAAGCCTGGGAATGCGTGCCCGCGGCTACCGGGTAGCACCCGAGACCCTGCACAGCGTGCGCATCCCGGTCGTGGTACTGATGGACGTGCGCGGCTACAAGCACTTCGTGGTCATGCAGAAGGTCGACAAGGGCTGGGTGTACATCGGTGACCCGGTACTGGGCCACAAGCGCTACAAGGTCGATGATTTTCTCAAGGGCTGGAACGGCATCATCTTCGCCGTGATCGGCCAGGGCTACGACAAGAACAACGTCTTGCTCGATCCGCCCCTGCCCCTGACCGCCAAGGGCCGGGTGAACAACTTCACCCCGGTGCAGGACGCAGAGCTTCTGGACTTCGGTTTCATCAAAAGCGACTTCTTCTAACGACGCTTGCAACGACAAGGAGCACGACGCTCCGGGGAGCACCCAATGAAGAATCCATTCTGGCTCGCTGTGGTTTGCCTGGCAGCCAGCCTGCCGGCCCACGCCGAAACGTTCAAGCCCATCGAACTGAAAGACCAGGAGTTGGCGAACTTGCGCGGGCGCTATGTGCTGCCGGGGCGCATCGTCAGTTTCGGCATCGTCATGACCAGCACCTGGCAGAACGCCAACGGTGAGGTGATCGGTGCGACTTCCACCCTGCAGATCCAGCAGTCGACCATCAAGCCACAGTTCTATGTGTCGCTGATCGACGAAAAAGGCAGCGGTTCGACCGCCGCCGGCGCTGCCTCCGCCGGCAACGGTACGGTCACCGGCGGCAGCGGGCTCAACAACACCGAAGGGGTGACCCAGGTGGTGCGCGCGGCCGGTGACAACAACACTGCCTACAACAACGTTGACATCAATGTGACCAAGGCCAACCAGGCACCAGCCACACAACCACAGGGCCAGGTACTGGCCGCGGGCCAGACCCTGGTCGGCGAAAACGGTGCAGGCTCGTTCAGCGTGTCGTCGACCGGTGTTGGCGTGCAACTCAACATCAATGCCAGCAACAACCAGGGTAGCAGCGTACAGCGCCTGGCCCAGGGTGGCCTGATGCAGAACTCGACGCTGCTTGGCAATGGCAACCACGTCAACAACGTCACATCCCTCAACGTGGTCATGCGCGAGAACGTGCCGACAGCCGCGTCGCTGAACGGCAGTCTCGACCAGCTCAAAGGTCTTCGCACTTTCGGATACTGATCTACGCTCAGTCTCATCAAAAGTAGTCGGCAGGGACGGCAATTCCATGCACCGATCTTTAACGCTACAAGCTTTTGTATGCTTGACTACCTTGGCCCCGGCCACATTGCTCTATGCAGCTGCCGACCCTCAGGTCGAGGCTCTCAAGCAGGAACTGAACGAGCTGAAACGGCGCTACGAAGCCCAGCAGCAAGCGCTGATGGTGCTGGAGCAACGCGTACGCCAGGTTGAGGAAACCCCGGCAGCGCCGCCACCCAAACGCCTGGTCAGGTCCCCCGCCGAAGGGGTAAAGGGCGCGCAGACAGTGGCCTCGGGCGCGCCGGGCACCACCGGCAGCTCCTATGGCCAGGCGCTGACCGCCGACGCCGAACCGGCACAGAGCGTATCCAACCTGTATGACGAGGCCAGCGGCTTCTTCGGCGGCGGCAAGTTCAGCTTCGAGACCGGCGTCACCTACACCCACTACGATACCCGGGCACTGGTGCTCAACGGTTTCCTGGCGCTGGACTCTATCTTCCTGGGCAGCATCAACCTCGACCGGATCAAGGCAGACAACTGGACCCTGGACATGACCGCGCGCTATAACGTGGCGCAGCGCTGGCAGTTCGACATCAACGTACCGGTGGTGTATCGCCAGTCCACCTATTCCTCCGGCGGCGCGGGCGGTGCCGGGCCGAGCACCTCCGACGAAACCGTCACTCGCGATCCGGAAATCGGCGATATCAACGTTGGCGTGGCCTACAAGTTCCTCGACGAATCGGAGACCTGGCCCGACGCCGTGGCCACCCTGCGCATCAAGGCACCCACCGGCAAGGACCCGTATGGCATCAAGCTGCGCGAAGTGCCCGGCAACGACAACCTGTCAGTGCCGGAAAGCCTGCCGACCGGCAACGGCGTCTGGTCGATCACGCCAGGCATCTCGCTGGTCAAGACCTTCGACCCGGCCGTGCTGTTCGGCAGCCTGTCCTACACCTACAACATGGAAGACTCGTTCAGCGACATCAGCCCGCAGGCCAACAGCAAGGTGCCGGGTGACGTGAAGCTGGGGGACTCCTGGCAGATCGGCGGCGGTATCGCCTTTGCCCTGAACGAGAAGATGAGCATGTCGTTCTCGGTGTCCGACCAGTTCGCCCGCAAGAGCAAGATCAAACCGGATGGCGGCGACTGGCAGTCGATCTCCAACAGCGACTACAACGCGGCCAACTTCAATATCGGCATGACCTTCGCCGCCACCGACAACCTGACCATCGTGCCCAACCTGGCCATTGGTCTGACCGATGACGCGCCAGACTTTTCCTTCAGCCTGAAATTCCCCTACTACTTCTGAGACTTGCCATCGGCGGGCCCGCGCGAACGGGCCCGGCTTTTGGTTACCAGCCTTGTCCCGGACCGCCTTCATTGCCCCGTCCTGTTATCATCAAGCACAGATGCATGACGTTTTAATGGCAAAAGGGATGTTTTTGTGAAGAACCTGTCAGACCACCCACGTACCCGGCTTGTCGCCCTGGCGACCCTGGTACTGGTGATCCCACTGGGTACGCGCGCCATGCTGGGTTGGTCCAACCCGCTCGGTTACCTGTCCGACCTTGCCCTCGGCAGCCTGCTGGTCTTGCTGCTGCACCGTCGGCCGTGGTGGCTGGCGCTGCCCGTATTGCTGGCCTGGGTGGCCCTCTGGGTGGCTTCGGCCGAATTGGTGAGCGCGGTGGGCCGCCTGCCCACCAGCGCCGACCTGACGTATCTGGTCGACCCGCAGTTCATGGGCAATTCGACCGGTGGCGGTCTGGCCCATGCCTGGCTGCCCTGGGCCATGGGCGCCGGCCTGCTGGCCTGGCTGGCCACCGCCTGGCGCAGCCGCACACAGCGCAGCCAGCCACTGCCACGCAAGGCCTGGGCCATTCCGCTGCTGCTGTTTGGCGCCCATTGGGGCAGCCAGCAACTGGTACCTTCCGACGCCGACCAATGGCGGCAATACAACCTCACCCACCAACTGCTGTCGGCCGGGGCCGGTAACCTGCAACGCCAGGTCGAAGGCTGGATGGGCCGGACGCAAATCTTCACGCCCCTGGCCAGCACTGGCCTGACCCAGTCCGACCTGCATGGCCAACGCCTGCTAGCCGGCCCAGGTAACGCCCGCAACCTGCTGGTCATCACCGTGGAAGGCATCCCCGGGGCCTACCTGCGGCCCAACCGCCAGGCCCTGCACAGCCGCTTCGACGAAGAGCTGATGCCCAAGCTCAGCCAGTGGGCCGAGCGCGGCATGAACACCCCGGACTACGTGCTGCATACCCACCAGACCATCCGTGGCCTGTACGCGATGCTGTGCGGTGACTACGACAAACTGGCCAACGGCACGCCCAAGGGCATGGAACTGCTGACCCAGAACGAACGCAACCAGGCCTGCCTGCCGGCGCAGTTGCGCCAGGCCGGTTTTACCACCCACTACCTGCAAGGCGCCGGCCTGCGCTTCATGGCCAAGGACCGCATCATGCCGCACATCGGCTTTGACGCGGTGCACGGCCAGGAGTGGTTCCGCAACAAGAACTACCTGGACTTCCCCTGGGGCAAGGATGACCGGGCCTTCTTCGAAGGTGCGCTGGACTATGTCGGGCAGCTGCAAAAGCAGGACAAACCCTGGATGCTGACCCTGCTCACCGTGGGCACCCACCAGCCGTACTCGGCACCGGCCGAATACCTGGAGCGCTATGACACGCCGAAACAGGCGGCAGTCGCCTACCTGGACGACGCGCTCGGGGCGTTCCTCGACAACCTCGAACGCCAGGGCGTACTCAAGGACACCCTGGTGGTGGTAACTTCCGACGAGTCCCACGGCATCGACGGTGTGCGCCTGGCCTCGTCCTGGGGCTTCAACCTCACCCTGGCGCCGGAGCAGGCGCAGTTGCCACGGATCAAGCGCGGAACCTACGGCCATATTGACCTGGCCACTTCCCTGCTCGACTACTTTGCCCTGCCCATCCCAGTGGCGCTCGGCGGTCGCTCGCTGTACCGCGACTACGACAGCGGTCGCGAGATGATCTCCTACACCAACGGCATGCTGCGTTATCACGACGGCCAGGGCGTGTTCACCGAATGCGACTTCCAACAGCGCTGCCGGCGTTACGCCAGCGAGGGCTTCATCGCCGACCAGGCACGTTACCTTGGCCCTGGCGACAGCCTGCTCGGCCAGCAGATCGTTGCCCTCGCCGGGGTGCTCGACCAGTCCCTGCTGCAAACACCGCTCAACCTGCGTTACCAGTTCGGCGGCCCATCGCCGATCAAGCTGCGCAAGCGCATTCACGATGACTGGGCCGACAACCTGATCGGCGCCCAGTACCTGGAAATGCCCGAGGGCTCGCATACCCGCGTGCGGGTCAAGGTACGCTCGCTGGACCCTCAGCGCGCAGCCTATATCCAGCTCAAGGCCAAGCAGCTGGAGCAGGACGTACCGCTGGGCTTGCCTGACGAAGTGAAAGTCACCACCGATGAGCCGCTGGAGATGGAGTTCAGCTTCGACAACCCGACCGCACGCAAGGCGTTTTCCTTCCATTTGCTGGGCTATGGCGGTGGCCAGGTGGAAATCAGCGACTTCAGCGTGATCACCGCGCTGCCTGGGGAAGATGAGGCAGCGGATGAACTGAGCGAGGGGCATATCGCCCATTCGGGCTAAGCGCAGTACCGCTCATCGCCCGGCCTGCGCGGCCTGTCGATTCAACCCGCCCGTGCTCGACTAGTGTGTGAATCCCCCAATGTGGAGATAGCACCATGAGCACGAGCGAAAGCAGTCACCCGGTGGTTTCCCGCAGCCAGTGGCTGGCGGCCCGCCGGCAGCTGTGGCTGCACGAAAAAGCCTTTACTCACCACCGCGACGCGCTGGCCGCAGCCCGTCGCGCCCTGCCCTGGGTCAAGCTGGAGCACGGCTATCGCTTCCACGGGCCGGACGGCGAACTGAGCCTGGCCGACCTGTTCGCGGGCCGCAGCCAATTACTGGTCTACCACTTCATGTTCGCCGAGGGCTGGAGCGAAGGCTGCCCCGGCTGCTCGTTCCTGGCCGACCACTTTGACGGCGCCAACCTGCACCTGGCGCATCACGACGTGTCACTGGTGGCGGTGTCGCGGGCGCCGTATGCCGAGTTCCAGGCCTTCCGCCGGCGCATGGGCTGGCAGTTCCCCTGGTATTCGTCACATGGCAGCGGGTTCAACGAGGACTTTGGCGTCAGCGTTGGCAGTGAGGGCCAGCGGCAGTACAACTATGAGCCCTATGACGGCAACGAAAGCGAGCTTCCCGGGCTGAGTGCGTTCTACCGCGAGCCGGATGGCAGCGTGTACCACACCTACTCAACCTATGCCCGCGGGCTGGATATCCTGGTCAATACCTACAACTTCCTCGACATTGCGCCACTGGGGCGCAATGAGGGTGGGACCATGGACTGGGTGCGGCACCATGACCATTATGAAGGGCAGCCGGACAAACCTCACTGCTGCCATACATAACGTGAGGCAACATATATCCCTGTGGGAGCGGCTTTAGCCGCGAAGAAGCCAACGCGGTGGGTGGCACCGGCTGCGCCGGTGTTCGCGGGTAAACCCGCTCCCACAGGAATTGCGCCATGGTCCAGACGGCGTTCAACCCGTTACATCACCCGCGCACGCCCAGCATCCCGCGCTCGACGATGAAATCGATCACCGCCTGCAGCCCCTCGCCCTTCTTCAGGTTGCTGAAGGTCCATGGCCGCTGTGGGCGCATGCGCTGGGTATCGCGCTCCATCACTTCCAGAGAAGCGCCCACATAGGGCGCCAGGTCGGTCTTGTTGATCACCAGGAAATCCGACTTGGTAATCCCCGGCCCGCCCTTGCGCGGGATCTTCTCGCCTTCGGCCACATCGATCACGTAAATGGTCAGGTCGGCCAGCTCCGGGCTGAACGTGGCACTCAGGTTATCACCGCCGCTTTCGACGAAGATCACCTCAAGGTTGCCAAACTTGCGCGCCAGTGCTTCGACCGCCGCCAGGTTCATCGAGGCGTCTTCACGAATCGCCGTGTGCGGGCAACCGCCGGTTTCCACCCCGACGATGCGCTCCGGCTCCAGGGCCCCGGCTTCGGTGAGGATGCGCTGGTCTTCCTTGGTGTAGATGTCGTTGGTGACCACAGCGATCTGGTAGTGGTCGCGCATGGCCTTGCACAAGGCCTCGAGCAGCGCCGTCTTGCCGGAGCCGACCGGGCCGCCGACACCGACGCGCAGGGGTTGTTGATAGCTTTGCATGCAGGCAGTCCTCAGGAACGGAACAAACGGGTGTATTGGGTTTCGTGACGCGATGAGGCAATGGCCAGCAACGGCAGGCCGCCGCCAAGCTGGTCATCGCCCAGGGCCAGTGCCCGGTCGAGGGCTGCAGGCAGCCCTGCCCCCAGGTCGCGCAGCAAGGTCTGGGCAGCCTGCTGGCCGAACGGCACCAGCTTGACCCCAGCCATTACCGCGCCCTCCAGCCAGGCAAAGCCATGACCCAGGGCCAACTCGCGCAATGGGATCGCCCAGTGCGCAGCCAGCCAGGCCATACCGCCCAGCTGGGTGAGTTCGAGGCTGGCACGCCAGGCCGGCGCCTGACCCAGTTGCCAGCCATCCAGCAGCCGTGCCAGCGCCGCGCCGCGCTGCTGCTCTTCCAGGCGCAGTTCGGCGGTTTCGCGGTTGGCCAGCAGAAAGCGGCTCCAGTGGCCGAAAGCCTCGGCGTCCTCGGCCTGGCAGGCACGGTACAGGCGCGCCAGCACCGGCCAGTCGAGGCAGGCCAGGGTGTCGTCGATCTGTTCGCGCTGCCAGGCAGCGAAACCATCCACGTCCCGTACCCAGCCGACTTCGACCGCCCACTCCAGGCCTTGCGAGTAGGTAAAACCACCCACCGGCAAGCCAGGGCTGGCCAGCTGCAACAGGCGCAGCAACGCCAGGTCGCTGTCCATCAACCGGCCAGTACCAGCGCGGCGCCGGCCAGCAGGCCACCGCCAAAGGCTTTCTGCAAGCCACTATGCCTGCGCAGCAGACAACCGACCGCGAAGCCGGCCGCCAGCAAAAGGCCGCTGACCGTGACGAAGCCGGCACTGAATTGCCAGAACGCGCTTGGTGTGGCCTCCACGCCATGGGCCCAGCCATGGAACAGGGCGAACACCGGCATGGCCATGGCCAGCAGCAGTTGACGGCGAGGCAGCAGCACGGCCCCGGCAGCCACCAGCAGCGACACGGCAATCAGGGTTTCCATGCCCAGCACATCGCCGAACAGGTGGCCGCACACCGCGCCGCCGAACATCGCCGCGAGGGTTGCCAGGGGTAGCGTCAGGCTGCGCCGGGTCAACGCGGCGAGCACACCGGTGCCCAGCAGCATCAGCAGGTGGTCAAGCCCGGTCAGCGGGTGCAGCAGGCCGTCCTGCAGCGGGTTGGCGTCGTGCCCGGGGTGGGCGAAGGCTGGCAGCGCCAGCATCAGCAGAAACAGGGCGAAAGTCTTTTTCATCGGTTGCTCCAGGCAGTTCAGGAATGGGCAGGCAGGCGCACGAACGGATGATCGTGGCCGTGGGCATGGCTATGGCTGTGCGGCGCGCTTTGGTAGGCGCCCGCTTCGGGCTCGAAGGGTGCCTGTTCGGCTTCTACCGTCAGGCCCAGACCACGCAACATGTCGTCCAGCACATGGTCGTGCTGGAAGCGCAACAGGCCGGGTTCAATCTGCAGCGGCACATGGCGGTTGCCCAGGTGATAGGCCGCGCGGGCCAGCAAGTGCGAGTCGGTACAGCGCACCGTGGACACTGCTTCGGGTGCCGCCAGCACACGGATCAGCTGTGTACCCTCGGCATCGGCCAGCAGTTCGCCTCCGCGCAGCAGGTGGCCGCGCTCGAGCATCAGCCCGGCCTCGCGGCCATCATCCAGGGTCACCCGCAGGCGGCTCTTGATGCGGCTGTCCACGTCCAGGGTGACGGTACCGGTTTCGCCCAGCGTGCCGGGGTCGGTGATACGGCGGGTCAAGACAATCATCGATGCTCCTTCAGAACAGGAAGTAACGCTGGGCCAGCGGCAGTTCGCGGGCCGGCTCGCAGACCAGCAGTTCGCCGTCGGCACGCACCTGGTAGGTCTGCGCATCGACCTCGATCAGCGGCTGCAGGGTGTTGTGGACCATGTCCGGTTTGCGCACCCGGCGGCAGCCGTGGGCCACGCCGATCAGGCTGCGCAGGTTCAACTCCTCGGCCAGGCCGCGGTCCATCGCTGCCTGGGGCAGGAAGGTCATGCGCGTGGCATGCCGTGCCGCGCCCAGGGCGCCGAACATCGGCCGGTAATGCACCGGTTGCGGCGTGGGGATGGAGCCATTGATGTCGCCCATGGGCGCAGTGACGATCATCCCGCCCTTGATCACCAGGGCCGGCTTGACCGCAAAGAACGCCGGCGCCCACAGCACCAGGTCGGCCAGCTTGCCGACCTCCACCGAGCCCACTTCGTGGCCGATGCCATGGGTCAGTGCCGGGTTGATGGTGTACTTGGCGATGTAGCGCTTGACCCGGAAGTTGTCGCTGTAGCTGGTATCTGGCGCCAGTGGCCCGCGGCGCAGCTTCATCTGGTGGGCCACCTGCCAGGTGCGCAGCACCACCTCGCCAACCCGGCCCATGGCCTGGGAGTCGGACGAGGTCATGGCAAAGGCGCCCATGTCGTGGAGGATGTCCTCGGCGGCGATGGTTTCGCGGCGGATGCGCGACTCGGCAAAGGCCACGTCTTCAGCGATGCTCGGGTCCAGGTGGTGGCAGACCATGAGCATGTCCAGGTGCTCGTCCACGGTGTTGACCGTGTACGGCAGGGTCGGGTTGGTCGAGGACGGTAATACGTTGGCCTGCCCCGCTGCGCGGATGATGTCCGGGGCGTGGCCGCCACCCGCACCCTCGGTGTGGAAGGTGTGGATGGTGCGGTCGCCGATGGCCGCCAGGGTGTCTTCGATACAGCCGGACTCGTTGAGGGTGTCGGTGTGGATCGCCACCTGGATGTCCATTTCCTCGGCCACACCCAGGCAGCAGTCGATGGCCGCCGGTGTCGAACCCCAGTCTTCGTGCAGCTTGAGGCCCACGGCACCGGCCGCGATCTGCTCGCGCAGTGCTTCCGGCCGCGAGGCGTTGCCCTTGCCCAGCAAGCCGATGTTGATAGGCAGGCTGTCGGCGGCCTGAAGCATGCGCGCCAGGTACCAGGGGCCGGGCGTGCAGGTGGTGGCGTTGGTGCCGGTGGCCGGGCCGGTACCGCCACCGATGAAGGTGGTGACACCGCTGTTCAGCGCTTCGTCCACCTGCTGCGGGCAGATGAAGTGGATGTGCGAGTCGACGCCACCGGCGGTGACGATCTTGCCCTCGGCCGCGATCACCTCGGTGCCGGGGCCCACCGGCACGTTCACGCCGGGCTGCACATCGGGGTTGCCAGCCTTGCCGATCACCGCGATGCGCCCGTGCTTGATGCCGATATCGGCCTTGACGATGCCCCAGTGGTCGATGATCAGGGCATTGGTCAGTACCAGGTCCATGGCTTCGGCGGCCAGCATCTGGCCCTGCCCCATGCCATCGCGGATGACCTTGCCGCCACCGAACTTGACCTCTTCGCCATAGATGGTGAAGTCCTGCTCCACCTCGACCCATAGCGCAGTGTCGGCCAGGCGTACGCGGTCGCCCACGGTGGGGCCGAACATATCGGCATAGGCCTGGCGGGAAATACGGCTCATGCCCTGCCCTCCAGCGCGCCCATCACCTTGCCCTGAAAGCCATGGACCTCGCGCTTGCCGGCGTAGGCCACCAGTTGCACGGTACGCGCCTGGCCGGGTTCGAAACGCACGGCGGTACCCGCGGGGATGTCCAGGCGAAAGCCCAGGGTCGGTGCGCGCTCGAACACCAGCGCCTCGTTGACTTCATAGAAGTGGTAGTGCGAGCCGACCTGCACCGGCCGGTCGCCATGGTTGGCCACGCTGACGCTGACCGTCGCGCGGCCGCTGTTCAGTTCGATGTCGCCGGCGGCGACCTGGATTTCACCTGGGATCATGCGGGGCTCCTGGGCAGTTTCAGACGATGGGGTCATGCACGGTCACCAGCTTGGTGCCATCCGGGAAGGTCGCTTCGACCTGCACGTCGTGGAGCATTTCGGCAATGCCGGGCATTACCTGCTCGCGGCTCAGCACTTCGCGCCCCAGGCTCATCAGCTCGGCGACGGTGCGGCCATCACGGGCGCCTTCGAGCACGGCGGCACTGATCAGCGCCACCGCTTCCGGGTAGTTGAGCTTCAGGCCACGGGCCAGGCGCCGCTCCGCCAGCAACGCGGCGGTGAACAGCAGCAGTTTGTCTTTCTCTCTCGGGGTCAGCTCCATGGCGCTCTCTCAGGTAGCCCAGATACGCGGCGGGCAGGCAGGCAGGCCGAGGACGGCCGGGCGCAGCACATGCCACAGGCGTTGCAGGGTGCGTTGCAGGTGTTGGTTGTCATGGTCGAGCACGCGGATCACCAGCAGCGACCCGAGCAGGGTCGCGCCAGCCGGGTTGGCCAGTTCGTCAAGCAGCGGGCGCACCAGCTCCAGCACGGCCTGGTCGGCTGGTGCGGCGCAGAAGGTGGCCAGCAGCGGATGCCCGCCTAGCTTGTCCAGGCGCCCGCCTTCAAGACGCAGGCGCTCGTGCAGGCCGACTTCGTCGGGCAGTTCGATGTGCAGGCGGCTGTCGAGGGCACCCTGGTCGAAACGCTCGCCCATCACCGGGCGCCCCAGGCACAGGGTTTCCCAGGCCAGCAGGCGCGCCCCCGGTTCGAGGGTGAAACGGCTTTGCAGGCTGGCACGGGCGCCGGAAAAGAAGATGCTGTCCTGCGGTAGCCACTCCAGGGTGCTGCCAGCGGCCAGGTGGAAGCGCTGGGCCAGCCGCGCGGTCGGGCCGATGCTGCGGTAGAACTTGCTGGCGCCGGGCATGGTCAGCAGCGCGTGGCTGCCCGGTTCCAGCTGGATGTCCAGTTCCAGGCGGTCGCCGGCGACGATGCCGCCGGGTGGGTGCAGCACGTAGACATGGCACGGTGCACCTTCCGGATAGAACGGCCGCTGCACCAAAAGAGGTCCGAAATGCCGCCACGCACCAAGGCGGGTCACCTCGTCGCGCCTGACGAAGCGCAACTGCAGGTGGGCGCTCCAGCCTGCATCGTCTTGCTGTTGTTCAATCTGCTCCGCGAGCGACATCCTGCGGCCCCTGAAATCCGTGGCCTGCTGGCCGTTTAGAGGGGCAGGCACGCACGGCTACAGCGCGCGCGGCCTGACCACTCGATCAAATTCTCAGGCTGGATATAGCAGGTTGCGGGCCAACTCCGCAGGTGAACGAAAATGAAACTTTTGCCGCAGCCGCTCTGGCATCGGGCATACGGGGGGATGGCGCACAAGGCGGGGGCGTGCATCGGCCCTGTTTCGGTGCCGGGCCATCTCAAGGCAAAAAATTACCCGATGCTGTGACACGGCCTCTGTGGGCGCGGGTTTACCCGCGAAGCATCCCACCCAGTGCATGGCACGGGCTTCGCCCGTGTTCGCGGGTGAACCCGCTCCCACAGGGTTGGAGCTAGCCCTTTATACAGCGGCAAAGCCTCAGTAATCGAAGCGGTCCACCGCACGCCGGCGTTCGTTGTCATCACGCCGGTCATAGATGGCCGTGGTCTGGATATTGGCGTGATGCGCCAGCTTCTGCGCAATCGACAGGTCATGCTCTTCGATCACCCGGGTGATGAACGCCCGGCGGAAGTCGTGCGGCATGATCTTCACGCCCACCTGCGCGCCACGCTGGCGGGCGATGTAGTAAATGGCATGCTTGGTGATACGCGCCCGGGTGATGTGGCTGCCACGGCGGATGCGGTTGAACAGGAACGGGTCGTCTTCAGCCCCTGCCGGCAGGTCCTGGCGGCGCAGGTCCAGCCACGCCTGCAACTTCTCGAACGCCCATGGCGGGGCGTACTTGATCAACTGGCGGTTACCCTTGCCCAGCACCTGCAGGCTGCGCGCCTCGAAATCGACCTGGTCCAGGTCGATGTCCACCGATTCCGACTTGCGCATGCCTGTGCCGTACAGCAAAGCGATGATCGCCGCGTCACGTACCCCCTGCGGCCGTGGGTCGGCCGCACACACATCCATCAGCTCGCGGATCAGGCTGCGGCGCAGGTTGCGCCCCGGCGGCAGGCGGCTGCCAGTGTCCGGCTTGACCTCGCGAATGCGCAGCAACTGCTCGTGATCGATCAGGCCCTGGCGCCAGGCTTCGTTCATCACACCGCGGATGGCGTTGACGTACAGCGACGAGCTGTTGGGTGCGTAACCGTCGGCACGCAGCGCCGCTACCAGGGCGATCACATGGCCGGGCTCGAGCCGATGCCAAGGCACATCGACGATATTGCAGTCGACAAAACCCAGCCGGTCGGCGGCGTCCTGAAGGATGTAGCGCATGGTTTGCTGGCTGGATGGGGCCAGGCGGGCCATGTACTGCAGCAGCGGATTTTTCGAGAGCTCGGACAAAACGTGAATCCTGTAGCGAAGCGTTGACCAGCGGCGAACCGGCCAAACCCTGAAGCAAGTCAAAACGACATATTAGCAAGTCTGAATGACAGCAAAGTACGCATGTCATTCGGACCCTGAGAGGTGCCATCACCTTGATATACAAGGGGTTTGAAGCGGGCACGGATCGTGATCTTACCCCAATTGAGCCTACTGAACGAACGAAGGACCGCCCATGCTTGTACAGCCGATCGAGTCACGCCCGCGCCAGGCCGTCTGGGGCCTGGGTTTCCGCCCATTCTTCCTGGGGGGCAGTTTGTTTGCGCTGGTCGCCTTGCTGTTGTGGGCCGGCGTTCTGGCCGGGGTACTGGCCCCCACACCACCCGGCGGCATGCTCGCCTGGCACCGCCACGAGATGCTCTATGGCTTTGCTGCCGCCATCATCGCCGGCTTCCTGCTGACCGCCGTGCAGAACTGGAGCGGCACCCCAGGCTTGAGCGGGCGTGCGCTGCAGGGTCTGTTCCTGCTTTGGCTGCTGGGCCGGGCAAGCTGGTTCCTGCCATTACCGGGCAGCTTGCTGGTTGTGATCGAGGGCAGCTTCCTGCCACTGGTGGCACTGGCCCTGGCACGGCCGATCGTGCAACGGCGCTTGCGTAACAACTACCCGATCGTAGGCCTGGTGCTGTTGATCGCCGCCTGCCAGTGGCTGACCCTGGTCGGCTGGCTGCGCCAGGACGAACTGTGGCAGCGCCGCGGGGTGTTTGCCGGGTTGTGGCTGGTGGCCGCGATGATGACCGTGCTTGGCGGGCGGGTGATCCCGTTCTTCACCCGGCGCGGCCTGGGCAACATGGCCCCGCCCCCTGCCCGCCCCCGGCTGGACCGGGCCTGCCTGCTGCTGAGCGTGGCGGTACCGCTGGCCTTTGCCTCGGGCTTGGCCGATACGCCACGTATCGCCCTGGCCGTGCTGTTCAGCGCCTTGTTCGCCCTGCATACGGCCCGCCTGGCCTTGTGGCATGACCGTGGTTTGTGGCGGGTGCCCCTGCTGTGGTCGCTGCACCTGGCCTATGCCTGGATTGCTATTGCCTGCTTGGGCATGGCGCTGTGGCATGCCGGGGTGGCGCTGGGCCCGAGCCTGGTAACCCACGCCCTAACCGTAGGCGCCATGAGCGGCTTGATCCTGGCGATGATGGCACGGGTCAGCCTGGGCCACACCGGCAGGCCGCTGCAGGTGCCGACCAGCATTGCCTGGGCCTTTGCCTTGATACAACTGGCGACGCTGGCGCGGGTGGTGCTGCCGCTGTTAACGCCGCTGGGGGTGAGCCTTTCAGTAGTGTGCTGGAGCCTGGCGCTGCTGCTGTTCCTGCGTCACTACCTGCCCATCCTGCTGCAGCCACGGGCTGACAGTATGCCGGGCTAGCCTTGATGCCCGGATTGGGGCCGCTTTGCGGCCCCAAGGTTTCAGCGCAGACGCACAAATTGCCGGGGCCACGTTAACCTCCCGGCGCTGGCCACCACCCCGGGAACATCTGCTGCACCCGGGGTTCGGCGAAGCGCTCGTCGATCAAGACCAGAACGCCACGGTCCTGGTCGCCCCGGATGACCCGGCCTGCCGCCTGGATGACCTTGCGCACGCCCGGGTAGAGATAGGCGTAATCGAACCCCGCACCAAACTGCCGCCCCAGGCGCTGCTTGAACTGCTCGTTGACCGGGTTGACCTGGGGTAGCCCGAGGGTGGCGACAAACGCGCCGATCAGCCGTGTGCCCGGCAAGTCCACCCCCTCCCCGAATGCACCACCCAGCACCGCAAAGCCCACCCCACGGCCATCCGCCACAAAACGGTCGAGAAAGCCCTGGCGGGCCGCCTCGTCCATGCCCGGTTCCTGGACCCACAAGGGTATCTGTGCATGCCGCTCGGCCAGCAGCCCGGCCACCTGTTGCAGGTACTCGAAACTGCTGAAGAACGCCAGGTAGTTGCCCGGCATGCGCTCGTACTGCCGGGCAATCAGCTCGACGATCGGCGCCAGCGAAGCCTGGCGTTGCTGATAGCGGGTGGATACCTGGCTGGCGATGCGCACTTCCAGCTGTTCGGCGCGAAACGGCGCGGCCACTTCCAGCCAGGCGGTATCGGCCGGCATGCCCAGCAGGTCGCTGTAGAAATGCCGTGGGCTCAGGGTCGCGGAAAACAGCGTCACACTGCGCGCCGCCTGCATGCGCGGGCCCAACAGGCGCGCCGGGGTGACATTGCGCAGGCACAGGGTGGCCAGCCGGCGCTTGCGCGGGCCCTGGCGCTGGCTGATGTCGAACAGGAAGTGCTCGTCGAACAGCTCGGCAACCCGGCTGAACTGTAACGCCTGGTAGAAGAACTGCAGCACCTGCGGGTCCATTTGCGCAGGGGTCTGGTTCATCTGCTCCTGGATCAGCCCGATGCATTGCTGCAGGGCACGCAGCAATGCGTCCGGCAGCGCCTCGCTGGCCTGGTACGGCGCACGCTGTTCCTTGTAGAGGGCGTTCCACTGCCGGTTCAGCCGGTCCAGCGCACTGACCAGCCCGTGCGGTTTGCTCTGGCGCAGGGCCAGCAACTGGCCCTGGTCGAGACTGGCGCTGTACATGCCGCGCCCGCGCTCGACCAGGTTGTGCGCCTCGTCCACCAGCACCGCGACCCGCCACTGGTTGGCCTGGGTCAGGCCGAACAACAAGGCGTGGGCATCGAAGTAGTAGTTGTAATCCGCCACCAGCACGTCTACCCAGCGCGCCATTTCCTGGCCCAGGTAATACGGGCACACCTGGTGCGCCAGGGCCACGTCGCGCAGCTGGGCGCGGTCGAGCAAGGGCAACGCTGCCGCCGCCTCCCGCGCGGCCGGCAGGCGGTCGTAGAAGCCTGCAGCCAAGGGGCAGGATTCGCCATGGCAGGCCTTGTCAGGGTGCTCGCAGGCCTTGTCGCGGGCGATCAGTTCCAGCGTGCGCAAGGCCGGCTGCGGCGTGGCGTGGGTGATCTGGCGCATGGCATCGAGGGCCAAGGCCCGGCCCGGGGTCTTGGCGGTGAGAAAGAACAGCTTGTCCAGTTGCTGCGGCACCATGGCCTTGAGCAGGGGAAACAAGGTACCGAGGGTCTTGCCAATTCCGGTGCTGGCCTGGGCCATCAGGCAACGGCCGGTACTTACCGCCTTGTACAGGGTCTCCGCCAGTTGCCGCTGGCCCTGGCGGAACGCCGGATAGGGGAAGCCCAGCGCTTGCAGGCCCCGGTTACGCTCGGCCAGGCGTTGCTCCTGCCCTTGTGCCCACGCCAGAAAGCGTTGGCACTGGGTTGCGAAGAAGGCCTGCAGTTCGGCAGCCGTGCAGTGCTCGCTGATCAGCGTCTGGCCGTCGCTGTCCACGTCCAGGTACACCAGCGCCACCTCGATGGCCGGCAGTTGCCGTGCCTGGCACATCAACCAGCCATAGACCTTGGCCTGTGCCCAGTGCAGCTGGCGATGGTTGGCCGGCTGGCGCGACAGCTCGCCACGGTGGGTCTTGATCTCTTCCAGGCGGTTGCAGGCGGGGTCATAACCGTCGGCTCGGCCGCGCACCGTCAGGGTTTCGAACTGGCCTTCGAGGGCAATTTCCGACTCGTAGCCCGTAGCGCGCCCCGCCACCACCCGCCGATGCCCCTCGATCCCCTCCTGGGCGGTGGGTGATGGCGTGAAGCGCAGGTCCAGGTCGCCGACCTTGGCGCTGAACTCGCACAAGGCGCGTACCGCCACGCTGTAGCTCACGGCGTTTCGCTCCAGCGCACATGGCACACCGCGACGGGCAGGCCGTGGGCCCGGCAGAACTCCAGCCAGCGCAGCTGGTTGTCCTGCAGGCGGTCGCCGGGCCCCTTGACTTCGACCATGCGGTAGCGGCCCTGTTGGGGCCAGAACTGGATCAGGTCGGGCATACCGGCGCGGTTGTTGCGGATGTCCTGCAACAGGCGCAGGAAGCACTGTTTCAAATGGGCTGCCGGCAGGCAGGCCAAGGCTTGCTCAAGCAATTCTTCACTGAGCATGGACCAGAACACGAACGGCGACTGCAGGCCTTGCTTGGCGGCGTAGCAGTCGAGAATCGCCCGGTGATGGCTGCCATCGTCAAGCCGCGCCAGGCAACGTTCGAACAGAGCACTGCGGCGTTGCTGGAAGTCGCTGTCGTGCAGGTCCTGCGGGGCGGCCTGAAACGGGTTGAAGAACGCGCCAGGCACCGGGGCGAAGATCGCCTCCCAGCACAGCAAGCCGAACAGGCTGTTGAACAGCGTGTTCTCCACGTAATGCACTGGCCCACCGTCTTCGGCCAGGTGCTGGCGTACCGCTTCCTCCACGCCCAGCGCTGCCAGTTCCCGGGGCAGCTCCAGCTCGATCAGCTCCAGGGGCGCGACACGCTGGCGCCGCTGTGGCGGGCCACCTAGCTTGCGGGCCAGGCGTGGCAACATGCGCTCCAGCGCCTGCACTTCCAGGGCGTTGGCCGGTGCCGCCGCCAGTTGCAGCGCCAGCGCATGGGCCTGGGGCCACTGCTCGCTGCGCTCCAGCACCCGCACCTGGCGGATGCGCGCCTGGGCATGGCTGCACTGCGCGTAGACCGCCATGGCCTGCGCCCAGTCACCCAGGCGTTCGCATTGCTGGCCCAGGGCGAACTGCAGGCGCGCATGGCGCCGGGCCAGCCACGGGTTGTCGCTGCGCAGGCCTTGCATGGCAGCCAGGATCGACAGCGGCTCGTCGCCCTGCTCCAGGCGCTCGGCACATTGGTGCAAGGCCATGGCCAGGTCGACTTCGGCACGTTGCTGCAGGGCACGCGAATCGGCACTGAACGGCACCTGTTCGTAGCGCAGCACACCGAGGTCGGCAAGGACGAAGTCCGACCAGTCCTGGTACAGGTTGCCGAAGAACAGCAGGCGCATGCGGTCGCACAAGGGTTGCAGGCACCACTGGAGGATGCGCACGCCGCTGTCCGGAAACCACTCGGCCAATGACCGGGCTTGCAGGCCCAAGGGTTGCAGCTGTGCAAGCAGGTCATGCTTGGCGGCGCGGGGACGGCTCAGCTGCGGGGCAAAACAGCGGGCAAGTTCGTCCTTGCGCAGCAAGACGAACAGTTGCTCCAGCGCCAGTTGCGCAGGTTCCTGTACCCAGCCGAGGGCCAGCAACGGCTGCAGGGCCTGCCCGGTATCGCCGATTTCGGCATAGTCGAGGCGATCACTGCGAAACAGCTCGCCTTTGCGCATGACCATGCGCACCATCAGGGCTTGTGCCGGGGCGTGCAGTTGGCTGAAGGTGCGGATGAAAGCGAGTTCCTGATCATCGAGCAGGTCTTCGTAGCGCTGTTCGACCCACAGCAGCACCTGGCGGAAGTTGTGCAGGTAATAGAACGGGTCGTCGACGGAATGGGCGATCACGGGCTGGGGTCAGGCGGCTGGAATGGATACTGGTTATACATACAGACCAGTGTGCCTGGCAAGTGCCGTGGATCGCTCAACAATCGGCTATCGGCTTGGGGGCTGCTTTGCAGCCCAATCGCGACGCAAGGCCGCTCCCACAGGTATTGCAGTGCTGTTGAAACCAGCGCGATACCTGTGGGAGCGGCCTGGCGTCGCGATTGGGGCGCAAAGCGCCCCCCGGAATTCACACCTGTTCCGTCGCCCCGACCATCTCCGCCGCCTTGACCTTGGCACTGCCAATCGGCGCCTGCAGCAGCAGGAAGTACGCCACCGCCGAACACAGCGCCACCCCTGCACTGATCATGAACGCCGTGGTGAACGAACCCGAGTACTGGATGCTGAAGCCGGTGACGATCGGCGCCACCGAGCCGGCAATGTAGCCGCCGAAGTTCTGGATCGAGCCAAACGAGGCCACGCGCTGGCTGTCGACGATGGTGTTGACGATCATCCAGGCGGTGGCACTGGCCATGTTGATGCTGAACAACGCCAGGCAAAGCAGGATGATGCAACCGGTCAGGCCGGTGACGAACGACAGCGGCAAGGTGAACAGTGCCGCCAGCACCAGGCCGGTGATGACGCTGAACTTGCGGCTGGCCAGCACGCTCATGCCGCGCTTGACCAGCACGTCGCAGAAGCGCCCGGCGACGATCGTGCCCGCTGCGCCAAAGCCGTAGGCCAGCGACACCACCCAGGCAGTCTTGTACAGGTCCAGGCCGTGCTCACGCTCGAAGTAGCCAGGTAGCCAGGTCAGGTGCAGCCAGAGCATGTAGATCACGCCCATGAAGCCCAGTACCGCACCCCAGGTGCTGCGGTGCTTGAACAGGTCGAGCCAGCCGGCAAAGTAGGAGGCCTTCGGCGCTGGTGCAGCGGCTACCGGCGCCGGCTGTTCGCCTGGCAGCGGCTTGCCTTCGGCAGCAAGCTCCGCCAGGTAGCGTGCCTTGCTTTTGTAGAAGGTCAACCAGCACAGCGCCAGCACCACGCCGATCACGCCTGTGATGATGAACATGCCGCGCCAGCCGAAGTTGACCATGAACAGTGTCAGCAAGGGTGGCGCCAGGCACGGGCCGAGGCAGGTCGAGGACCAGACCACGCCGGTCGGGGTGCCGCGTTCGTTGGCATCGAACCACTCCGACAGGGCCTTGGCCGCCGACGGGAACATCGGTGCCTCGCCAATCCCCAGCAGCACCCGCAGGCCCATGAAGCCGGCAAAGCTGTTGACCATGCCGAACGCGGCCTGTGCCACCGACCAGCCCAGCAGCGAGGCGCCGAGGGCGATCTTGCTGCCCAGGCGGTCGATGATCATGCCCATCGGCAGCTGGGCGAAGGCATAGGCAATGGAAAACGCCGACAACAGGATGCCCATCTGCGACGGGCTGATCATCATGTCTTTCTGGATCGAGGTGTTGGCGATCGACAGCGCACTACGGTCCAGGTAGTTGACGATACCGATCAGCAGCAGGAACACGACGGTGATGCGTTGGTACTTCTTCATAGGCTTCATGTGATGACCTTTATTATTATTGTTGCCGCGCTGTCAGCGCCTTGACGATCCTTCGTTGATGCTACGCCCTCCCTGACGCAGCGCGCCGCTCAAGGCTGGCGCGCGGTGGTTGCGACCTCCAGCAGCCCGCGCCGGCCGAGGCTGTGGATCAGCGCACGCAGGCCAAAGTCCCACTGCGGCGCCAGGTCGCTGGTGGTCACGCGGTTGCACAGGGTACCCAGGTGCGGGTTGCTGATGCTCACCACATCGCCCGGCTTGTGGGTGAAACCGTTGCCCGGTTGGTCGCGGTCCTGCTTGGGGGCGAACAAGGTACCGAGGAACAGCACCAGGCCGTCGGGGTACTGATGGTTCTCGTTGAGGGTTTGCTGCACCAGGTCCTGCGGGTCGCGGCTGATCTGGCGCATGGAGCTGCGGCCGGCGAGGATGAAACCGTCTTCGCCCGTCACCTGCAAGTCCACTTCGGCGGCGCGCACATCATCCAGCCCGAAACTTTCGTCGAACAGGCGCAGCAGCGGGCCCAGCGCGGTGGAGGCATTGTTGTCCTTGGCTTTTGACAGCAGCAAGGCGCTGCGGCCTTCGAAGTCGCGCAGGTTGACGTCGTTGCCGAGCATCGCGCCCTTGATGCGACCGTCACTCGACACCGCCAGCACCACTTCCGGCTCCGGGTTGTTCCAGCTCGACTTGGGGTGGATGCCGATATCGGCGCCGTGGCCGACCGCCGACAGCGGCTGGGCCTTGGTGAACACCTCGGCATCCGGGCCAATACCCACTTCCAGGTACTGCGACCAAAGGTCTTGCTCCACCAGCACCTTGCGCAGCGCTTCGGCCTGGGCCGAGCCCGGCACGATCTGCGACAGGTCGGCGCCGATGCGGCTGGCCAAGGTGTCACGGATCGCATCGGCCTTGGCCGGGTCGCCCTTGGCCTGCTCTTCCACCACGCGCTCCAGCAGGCTGGTGGCGAAGGTCACACCAGCGGCCTTCACCGCCTGCAGGTCGATGGGTGCCAGCAGCCATGGCTGGTGCGGGTCGCGCTGGGCCGGGTCGCTGTTGCCCAGCAAGGCTGGCAGCCCGACCAGCGGTTCGGCCAGCGGCAGGCTGCGCAGGTAGGCGACCGGGTCGGCCACTTCCAGCAGGGCCGAGACAGTGGCTACATAGGGGCTGATATCGTGCACGGCGCCGGCCTTCACCAGCACCACCGCAGGGCCCTGCTCCGGCAGCCAGACCCGCCCTACCCAACTGCCGCTGTCGAACGCGCTGGCATCGTGATTCAGAGGCAGCGGTCGCTTGCCGTTCGCTCGATCAGTCATCTGTGTACCCTTACTGTCATTCATTGGGAAAGTACTGGCAGTTGCAGCTGCACGGCCAGCCGGTCAAGGTCAGCCACCAGCTGTGGTGAAAGACGTGCCCCCTGCTCCAGCGCTTGGCGGCGCAGGGCGAGGCCAGCTTGCCCAGGCAGGCGCACCGGGCGCTCAGCATCGAGCGGCCGGCTGGCCAGGACCAGCTGGCCGAGGAAGCTGGTTTCGTCGGTGAACGCTTGCAGGCCACCGAAGAAACGCGGGTCGATGACCACGGCCGTGGCCGAGGCCCCCCACTGGTCTGGTGCATCCTTGCGCCCGTGGCCGGCCAGCCCCGAGGTCAGGGCTTCGACCAGCAGCGCCAGAGCAAACCCTTTGTGGCCAAAGGCCTGGCCACCCAGGGGCAGGATGCTGCCTGGCGGGCTGGTGAAGAAGTCACGCGGGTCGTCGCTCAGTTGCCCGTCATTGCTCACCAGCACCGGGTGTGGCAGACGGCTGCCGGCATCGCGGCACTGGCCGACCAGGCCGAGGGTGACGGTAGACATGCTGACGTCCAGCAGAATCGGCTCGCCCCGGGTCGGGATACCCGCGGCAATCGGGTTGGGGGTGTAGACCGGGTCGACGCCGCCATGGGCGCAGACCAGCCCCACTGACGGGTCCGAGGAATACAGCACGGCCACCAGGCCCTGGTCGGTGTAGGCCTTGAGGTAGGCTGCCAGGCAGCCGATATGCGCGGCGCGGCGTACCACGGCGATACCGATGCCCTGCCCGGCCGCGCCTTTTGCCGCGCAGTCCAAAGCACGGCTGACGCAGTACGGCCCCAACACGTAGTGGCCATCGAACAGGCTGGAAATACCACTGTCGGACACCTGTTCCAGTGCCTGTGCACGGGCCTTGACCTGCCCGCTGAGCATACCGTCGATGTAGCGGCTGACCAGGTTCAGGCCATGGGTGCGATGGCCCAGCAATTCGCCTTCGAGCAGTACCCGGGTCACGACCTGGGCAACTTCGGTATCGGCGCCGGCCTCTTCGAACAGCCGCTCGACGAAGGTGGTAAGCGCTTGCACGTTGTAATGTGTGGTTTGAGTCATTGCGGTTGCCTCGGAAATGGGACAGGACTTGGCGATCAGGTCACGGCACCGATCTGCCAGGGCACGAACTCGTTCTGCCCGTAGCCGTGCTGTTCGCTCTTGCTGCGCTCCCCGGAAGCGATGCGCAGCATCTGCTGGAAGATGAATGCGCCGCGTTCCTCGATGCTGGTGGAGCCGTCGGCGATGCCGCCGCAATTGACGTCCATGTCTTCTTCCTGGTGCTCGAACACCCGGTTGTTGGTCGCCAGCTTGATCGACGGCGCCGGGGCGCAGCCGTAGGCCGAGCCACGGCCGGTGGTGAAGGCGATCAGGTTGGCCCCGCCAGCCACCTGGCCGGTGGCCGAAACCGGGTCGTAGCCGGGGGTATCCATGAACACCAGGCCCTGGGCACGCACCGCTTCCGCGTACTGGTACACGTCGACCAGGTTGCTGGAGCCGGCCTTGGCCACCGCGCCGAGGGACTTCTCGAGGATGGTGGTCAGGCCCCCGGCCTTGTTGCCGGCCGAGGGGTTGTTGTTCAGTTCGGCGTTCATGCGCTGGCAGTAGTCTTCCCACCAGCGGATGCGGGCCACCAGCTTTTCGCCGACCTCGCGGCTGACCGCCCGGCGGGTCAGCAGGTGCTCGGCACCGTAGATTTCCGGGGTCTCGGACAGGATCGCGGTGCCACCTGCCGCCACCAGGCGGTCGACGGCATTGCCCAACGCAGGGTTGGCGGTAATGCCGGAATAGCCATCGGAACCGCCACACTGCAGGCCGACCACCAGGTGCCGCGCACTGACCGGTTGACGCTGTACCTGGTTGGCCTCGGCCAGCAGCGCCTTGACCTGTTCGATGCCGGCAGCGATGGTTTTGGAAGTGCCGCCGATCCCCTGGATGGTGAACGCGCGCAGCTGGGCGCTGGCCTGCAGGCCCTGGGTTTCCAGCAGGCTTTCGATCTGGTTGGTTTCGCAGCCCAGACCAATGATCAGCACGGCGGCAAAATTGGGATGTACGGCGTACCCGGCCAGGGTGCGACGCAACAGGCCCAGGGCTTCACCGCTGGGGTCCACCGCACAGCCGGCGCCGTGGGTCAGCGCCACCACGCCGTCGATGTTCGGGTAAGCGGCCAGCACTTCAGGGTGAATGTCGCGGCGGAAATGGTCGGCCACGGCCCGGGCCACGGTTGCCGAGCAGTTCACCGAGGTGAGGATGCCGATATAGTTGCGGGTAGCGACCCGGCCATCGGCGCGCACGATGCCCTGGAACTGCGCTTCGCTGCCGGGCTGGTTGCGGGTGTCGACACCAAAGGCGTAGTCACGGGCGAAATCGCCCATCTGCACGTTGTGCACATGCACGTGTTCGCCGGCTTCGATGGCCTGCGAGGCAAAACCGATGATCTGCCCGTAACGGCGCAGGGGCTGGCCCTGCTCCACCCGTTCGGCAGCGACCTTGTGGCCCGAAGGGATCGGCTGGCGCACGGTAATCGCCTCGGCGTCCAGGCGCAGGCCTGGCGGCAGGGCCTGGCGGGCGATGAGCACGTTGTCCAGCGGGTTGAGACGGATGACGGCAAGGTCACCGGACTTGGCAATCAGTTGCATGGGACCTCTCAGGGCGGTGCGGCTGACTTCTTGTTATGGCTGCGACCACTGTAAGAAGCCTTGGGCAACATTCCCAATGAGATGATCCGATCGTGCGATAACCCTGGGTTATCAAAAACAGATATTAGTGCCTGTTTATCAATCGCATTTTAGGGCCATTGGGGCTGCTCTGCAGCCCTTCGCGGGCTTGCCCGCTCCCACAGGTACAGCGCATGCCTTGAACCTTGTGCTGTACCCGTGGGAGCTGGCTTGCCTGCGATGGGCTGCGCAGCGACCCCATGGGCTTCACCCCTGCTCCTGCTGACGGCGCCGAGCCCCCTCCAGCAAGATCTCGACAAACGCACGGGCCGAAGCGCTCAGCGGCTCATCCTTGCGGGTAACCACGCCGTACTCCAGCGCCGCCAGGTGCAAGGGGCTGCGCAACTCTTTCAGTTGGCCGCTGGCCAGCTGCGCGGCAACCATCGAGCGCGGCAACATGGCGATCATCGGCGCCGCTTGCAGCAGTTGCAGGAACATCGGCATGGAGATGGTTTCGACGCTGTCGGCTGGCGTGGCAATGCCGGCAACCCGGAAGGCCTGCTCCAGGCGGTTGCGGATCGGCGTGCCCACCGGGTACAGCACCCATGGCCAATCGCCCAGCGCTTTCAACGGCGTGCTTTCCAGCTGGTTGAGCGGGTGCTCGCTGTTGACCACCAGGCTGAACGGTTCGGGCTCCAGGGGCTGGAAGTCGAACAATTGGCTGAAGCGTTCTTCAGTGAAGCGGCCAATCATGATGTCGAGCTTGTTCTGCTCCAGCATGGTCAACAAGTGATCGCTGGAATGCTCCACCACTTCGATCGACAGCAATGGGCTGCGCGCCTTGATCGCGGCGATGGCCTGCGGCAGCACCAGCGCGGTGGCGGCAAAGATCCCGCCGACGCGGATAAAGCCGTGCCCGCCGTTGCGCAGGCGGTTGACCTGGTCGACGAACTGTTGTGACTCAGCCAGCGCGCCCTGGGCATAACGCACCACGTATTCGCCCAGTTCGGTGGGTGGCATGCTACGCGGCAGGCGCTCGAACAGGGCGAAGCCGAACTGCTCCTCAAGGTCACGCAACATCTTGCTCAGTGCCGGCTGGCTGAGGTTCATGCGCGTGGCGGTGGCGTGCATGTTGCGGGTGCGCGCCAAGGTGTCGATCAGCACCAGGTGCTTGTATCGGATCCAGTTGCAAAAGCTGGAATGGGTCATCTCCGGCGGCATTGACGCAGGGCCTCAGGCAAGTGAATAGGCAGGGCTATTGCGCCCGCAGGTAGTGCAGCAAGGTGTCCAGGGCAACCGAGTTGGGCCGCGCGCGCAAGGTCAGCACGCCCAGGTTGGCCATGGCCAGCGGCAGCTCCACAGGCAGGATGGCGACCATGCCATAGCGGGCATAATGCTTGGCCACGTCATCGGGCACCACCGCAATCATCTCGGAGGCTTCGAGCATGGCGGTGGTAGCCAGGATCGAGGCAGTTTCGACGATATCCAGCGACTGCACCATGCCACCGGCCTGCAGCGCGCTTTCGACACGGCGGCGCATCGGGCTGCCGATGGGGTGCAGGATCCAGGTAAGCGTCACCAGGTCGGCCAGTTGCAGCCCGGCCGCATTGGCCAGCGGGTGGCCGGCGCGGGCGATCACGCGCATCTGCTCACCGCCTTCGAACAGTTCGATGTTCAGGTCCTGGCTGTCGCTCTGGTCCGGCAGGCGCCCCACCACCATGTCGAAGTCGCCGCGCAGCAAGGCCGGCAGCAAGGTGTCGCTGGTGCCGACTTCCAGGGAAATACGCACCTTGGGGTGGTCGCGCTTGTAGGCCAGTACCGCCTTGGTCAGCACGCCCGGCACCGGCCCCATGACGCTGCCCACCCGCACCAGGCCCAGGGCTCCGCGCGCCAGCTCGGCAATCTGCGCCTGGGCATGCTCGAACTCATGCAGCGCGTTCTGCGCATAGCGGATCATCACTTCGCCATACAACGTCGCTTGCATTCCCCGTGGCAAACGCTCGAACAAGCGTACGCCCAGGCGCTCCTCAAGCTGCTGCAGCAACAGGCTGGCTGCCGGTTGCGTGGTGTGCATCGCCGCGGCAGCACGGCGCAGGTTAGCGAACTCGCCCAAGGCGTTGAGCAACGTGATCTGCCGGCTGGAAATCTTCAATGCGCCGAGGCTGGCAGGCGCCTGGGCGCTGTCGAGTGGCAAGCGAGACATATCGAATCCGGTATCGCTGGTTAAGAATTGGCGATTATGCCTGTATCGCTCGACAACCTACAGTCAGGTCTCCCTGTGCTTGAACAGAACAAGAGCCGACCATGAGCATACGTATTACCCACCTGAGCGTTCGCGACATTCGTTTCCCCACTTCGCTGTCGCTGGATGGCTCCGACGCCATGAACAGCGCCCCCGACTATTCGGCAGCCTACGTGGTGCTGCACACCGACGCCGAGGCGCTCGAAGGCCACGGCCTGACCTTCACCATCGGCCGTGGCAACGAGATTTGCGCGGCGGCGGTGCAGTCGCTGGCGCCGCTGATCGTTGGCCTCACCTTGGAGGAAATCACTGGCGACATGGGCGGTTTCTGGCATCGTTTCACCGTCAGCGACAGCCAGTTGCGCTGGCTCGGCCCGGAAAAAGGCGTGATCCACCTGGCCACGGCCGCCATCATCAATGCCGTGTGGGACCTGTGGGCCAAGCACGAGGGCAAGCCAGTGTGGAAGCTGCTGGCCGACATGACGCCCGAGCAGCTGGTGCGCTGCCTGGACTTCAGCTACGTCACCGATGTGCTCACCCCCGAAGAAGCCATCGCCCTGCTGCGCCGCCAGGCACCGGGCAAGGCCCAGCGCGAAGCACAGATGCAGCGCGAAGGCTACCCCGGCTACACCACTGCGCCAGGCTGGCTGGGCTACAGCGAAGAAAAGATGCGCAAACTGGCCCGCGAGGCGGTGGAGGATGGCTGGACCCATATCAAGCAGAAGATCGGTGCGGACCTGGAAGAAGACATTCGCCGTGCCAGCATCCTGCGCGACGAAATTGGCTGGGAGCGCACCCTGATGATGGATGCCAACCAGGTATGGGGCGTCGAGGAGTCGGTCGCCAACATGCGCCGCCTGGCCGCCTTCGAACCACTGTGGATCGAAGAACCGACCAGCCCGGACGACATCCTCGGCCACGCCACCATCCGCCAGCGTATTGCGCCGATTGGCGTGGCCACCGGTGAACATTGCCACAACCGGGTGATGTTCAAGCAGATGTTCCAGGCCGGCGCGCTGGACTTCTGCCAGCTGGACGCGGCTCGCCTGGGCGGCCTGAACGAAGTGCTGATCGTGCTGCTGATGGCTGCCAGGTACGACGTGCCGGTGTGCCCGCACGGCGGCGGTGTCGGCCTGTGCGAATATGTGCAGAACATTGCCCTGTTCGACTACATCGCGGTGTCGGCCTCGCTGCACAACCGGGTGCTGGAATACGTCGACCACCTGCACGAGCATTTCATCGACCCGGTGGTGATCCGCCGCGGGCGCTACATGCCGCCGCAACGCCCGGGCTACAGCATCGAAATGCATGCCGAGACTCTGGAACGCTACCAGTACCCCAACGGCGCGGTGTGGCTCGACATCAACCGTTCCTGACCCACAGACCTGGGTGTGCCGCCTTTGCGCGGCGCGCCACCAGTACTTTTCACGGGGAAAAAAACAATGACAATCCTCACCGGTACTGCAGCGGCCCCCGCCCCTGCCGCTACCACCGAACAGCGCCTTAACGGCCTGCTGCTGGGCAAATTGCTGCCGCTGCTCATCGTTGTCTACGTGATGAGCTTCCTTGACCGGACCAACATTGCCCTGGCCAAGGCCAGCATGGGTATCGACCTCGGCCTGTCGGCGGCGGCCTATGGCCTGGGCGCCGGCCTGTTCTTTCTTACCTATGCCCTGGCCGAAGTACCCAGCAACCTGATCATGCATCGGGTGGGCGCACGTTTCTGGATCACCCGCATCATGATCACCTGGGGCCTGCTCTCGGCGGGCATGGCCTTCGTCCAGGGCGAAACCTCGTTCTACATCATGCGCCTGTTGCTGGGGGTGGCCGAAGCGGGCCTGTTCCCTGGCGTGATGCTGTACCTGACCTACTGGTTCGACCGTGAACAGCGTGCCCGCGCCACGGGTTACTTCCTGCTGGGCGTGTGCCTGGCCAATATCCTCAGCGGCCCGCTGGGGGGCGCCTTGCTGGAAATGGACGGTGTGCTGGGTTGGCACGGCTGGCAATGGCTGTTCGTGCTCGAAGGCCTGCCCGCCGTGGCCCTGGCCTATGTGGTATGGAAGAAATTGCCTGATGGCCCGGCCTCGGCACCCTGGCTGTCGGCCACCGATGCCGAGGACATCGAGCGCCGCCTGGCCGCCGAACGGGCCGCCTCACCGCAGCAGAGCAAGCTGGGGCAGATGTTCCGCGACCGGCAGATCTGGCTGGCGATCGTGGTGTACTTCGTGCACCAGATCACCATCTACACGGTGATTTTCTTCCTGCCGGGCATCATCGGCACCTACGGCGCGCTGTCGCCCTTCCAGGTCGGCCTGCTGACCGCCGTACCGTGGGTTGCCGCCGCCATCGGCGCCGCCACCTTCCCGCGCCTGGCCACCTCGCCGCGCCGGTGCCGCACCCTGCTGTTCTGCGGCCTGCTGACCATGGCGGCCGGGCTGCTGCTGGCGTCGCTGACCAATTCGTTCATCGGCCTGATCGGGTTTTCGCTGACTGCCCTGATGCTGTTCGTGGTGCAGTCGATCATCTTCGTCTTCCCCTCCAGCCGCCTGAGCGGCAGCGCGCTGGCGGCCGGGTTGGCCTTTGTCACCACCTGCGGCCTGTTTGGCGGTTTCGTCGGGCCATCGGTGATGGGCCTGATCGAGCAGGCTACCGGCAGTACCCGAAATGGCTTGTGGATCATTGCCGCGTTGCTGGTGGTAGCCGCGCTAGTCAGTACCCGCTTGCGGCAGGGGCAGGAGCAAGCGCATCGCTGACAGGAGGTTTTACCTGCCAGGGCCTCATCGCCGGCAAGCCGGCTCTCATAGAACTGCACATAACTCATTGA
>NZ_JAMBDI010000004.1:128598-250834 GCF_036858055.1 Pseudomonas sp. SF2
CAGTTATCTGTGCGACAGCGCCGCCCAAAGGGCTGGGCAATTTCCCACAAGGTCAACGCCTGACTCGTTGCATTGGCAGGGACCTTGTGGGAGCAACGGGTTGCAACGCGACCCCGGCAGCTCAAGGTGCAACCCCGGCGGGCCGGCCGCAGCGCAGTTCCAGCGACTGGGCCAGGCGCTCGACAGCCTGTTGCAGTTCCTCCGGGTGATCACCCAGCCACGCCAACGCCAGGTACTGCTGGTAGCGCCCCTGCAGGCTGAACTGCTCGCCCGGCAGTGCGTGCAGTGCCGAACCAGCCAGCGCTTCAGCAATACCCTCCCACGACAACGGCTGGCGAAAGCGCACCCACAGTGTCCACCCACCCTCCGGCATTTCCAACGCCACCCGCTGGCCGAACTGCTGCTGCAGCGCATGCGCCAGGCATTGCATGCGCTTATGCAGGTCCGTGCGCAACCTCACCAGTTGCGCCTCGATCTCACCTTTACCCAGCATGTGCGCCAGCGCTTGCAGGCGCAGCGGTGCAAGCCGGAATGCACGTTCAGCGAACGCCCTGGCCAGCACGGCATCATGGCCCAGCAGGTAGGCATAGGGCGCCTCGCCCCCCACCGCGGCATCGAACGCCCCCATCACCAATAGCCAGCGGGGGTCGACCCAATCGCGCAGGCGCGTATTCGGCGGCCCGCTGTAACAGTGCTCACTGTCCAGGTCGTTTTCCAGCAACCATACAGGGTGCTGGCCGAGCAACTGGCCAAGCTGCTGCTGGTAGTGCGCTGAAAACAGCCGCCCCTGCGGCATGCCAAGGCACGACGGCATGACCAGCATGCGTACCGGCTCGCTCCCCAGCAGCCGGGCCAGGGCGCGCAGATCCGGGTTGCCGCGGGTATCCAGTGGCACCTCCAGCACACGCATGCCGGCACGTGCCAAAGCGCGCAACACCTGCCAACAACAGGGCGAGTGCACCAGCACGGTCCCCCCTTGCAGGGCCAACGCCGCCAGCACCGTCTCCAGTAACGCCTGCACATCAGGGGCCAGCTGAACGTCCTCGGCAGACCAGTACTGGCTGGAGGAGCGGGTATAGCGCTCGGCAACGGCATTGCGCAGGCGGGCGTTGCCGGGCGCTTCCCAAGGGGCAACACTGTGCATGCGCTGACGTGCCAGGCGCCGCTCGTGGGTGAACAGGGCCCGCTCCAGCATCGACTGTGCCGGCAAGGGTGGCTGCCGGGGCATGGCCGCAGCGTCCCCCTTGCCAGCACCCTGTACGTAGTAGCCCGACCTCGGCAGGCACTGCACGCGGCCCTCCTCCTCCAAAAGGCCGTAGGCACTCTGCACGGTGGCCAGTGACACCCTCAGCCGCCGGGACAATGCCCGCAGCGACGGTAAACGGCATGGGCCACTGCCTTGCGCCTGGCCGATCAAGGCCTCCAGGTAGCGATAGACCTTGCGGTAGGCAAACTCGCCGCGGGCCGATTGCTCCATCAAGGCAGCCCCGCATGACCACGCCGCCGCCCCGAGGCCTGCCGTGGCAGCAACCGCAGTTGTACATCGCGACGGGCCAGGTGGCTCATCAGGCGCCAGGCGGCCAGCGGCAGGCGCCCGTCATAGATCACCCGCAGTTGCCCCAGCGGCAGGCCACTGGTGTTTACCAGCCAGTTTTTCACCGCATCAGGGCAGGGTTTACCCTGCAACGCCCGATGCAGGTAAGGCAACGCCACCAGCATGTCGGCATGCCGACATTGCAGAAAACGCTCGAGGTTTTTCCCCTGCCTGGCGAACGGGCTGAACAGCAGGCATACCTGTTGGATCTGGTTGATACCGTAGGCCTTGCCGAGCTGCAGCTGATTCACATCACGCCGCTTGATGCCTTCCGGCTGGCCAGCCAGCCGCAATGCCGGGCGACTGGCCTGCGGCTCGAGACTGCGTGCGCGCAGTTCGTGCAACTGAGCCGGCGCCAACGGATCGACGAAGGCAGTCAATGACCAGGCATCCTCGGCAGCCTCGAAGCAACCACCGAGCATGAGGTCGAGTTGCTGCGCTTCGAGCAACGGCGGCAACAGGTCATCAATGGCAATTACCCGCACCGGCGTATCCCGCTGCACAGCCCCCGATGCCGACGCCGTCAGGGCGCCCAGCGGTACCCCGATGCTGCCGTTCAGCCGACTCAGCCCATGGGCCAGCGCCGCCAGGCATTGATGCACCCCATGCGGACCACGCTCCCCAGCCAGGCGCAGGCTGCGCCGGGCCCAGGCCAGGTAGCGGCGACGCTGGTGCGCGGGGATGGCGGTGATCAATACATCCGCGGCTGCCTGTGCCTGCAACGCAAACCCCACGGCACCCGCCAGTTCCAGGTGTAGCCGGCTACCTAGCAGTGCTTCGGGACTGGCATCGACCAGGTGACCGAACATCAACATGGCGTCCCTCGCCAACAGCCAGCGTTCGGGCGCGGCAGCGGGGTGCCGGCTGAACGGCACCACTTCACGTCCCTCGATCATCTGCAGCTGCACCCGCGGGTCATCCTGCATGAACAGCGCACTGAAGCTGCGCTCATGGCCTTCGAGCGTGGCGCTGCCAGCCACCGGCAGGCTGACCACCAGCACCCGCAGCTGGAAGGTTACCGGCGCACGCAGGGCGATACTCAGTTGCGCGGCACGCAGCATGGCCAGCAGCCGGGCGCTGCGGCGATCGTTGCCTTGCAGCACCAGCAAGCGGAAGGTGCCGATGTACTCGGGCCCGCCTGCAGCAACCAGCAACCGTTGTATCAGCAACTGCAAGGAAGCCCGCTGCGCTTGTGACATGTGACTGAGCAAGCGCTCGAGCACTTGCTGGTAGATATAATGCATTGCCTGGTCGTGAATAGCAGTCACGTAATCACCTCATCAACTTCATGCAGCCAGCGCACATTGAACAGAAGACCTGAACGTCAACATGCCCTGAACTTGGCCAGAAGAAATTCCCTACAACTAAAAGGTAGTAATGACGTAACCAGTCACTGTCGCCATGCCATCGAGAAAAACGCGTCGCTGCGACGCCCCGCCGCTGCCATGTAACGCCCTGGCTCGGGCATAGCCATGCTCATTCCACGCTCCTTGCGCAAACTATCATTGAGCCATTATCGAGGGATGCAAGGCGAATAGAAGATACAGATCAAGGTAAAAAAACCATTCAGCCGAAGTGAGAAAACACATTGACCGCCAGGCAAAAACAGTTCAAGCCAAAAAACTTGGCGGAATATTTCCACGAGCCACTGAATAATCGCGCCAAATGTAGTCCGCTTCGCTCTTTATTGTAGGAACATTCTTCTTTTGAGCATCAACCTTATGTACCGGGCACAAAAAACCCGGGACTCTGCCCGGGTTTCCTGATAATGCAAACAGCCGTCAGTGTTGCGCCATGTCCAGCACCACACGCCCGCCACACGGGCATTGGTCCATGTAGCGATGCGCTTCTACTACCTGCTCGAACGGGTACACCTTGATGATCTGCGGTGTCAGCAACTGGTCGGCGGTGAACTGGTTGATATCGCGCAGGGCGCGCTGTAGTGCCACCTGGTCCTGGCTGATGCCCAGTTCCGGCTTGCCGGTGAAGTTGCCAATGCAATGCACATGGAACTGGATGTTCTTCTGGAATGCCGCGCAGGCCGGGAACGGCGTCTGATTGCCGCCTTGCAGGCCATACAGCACCAGGCTGCCACGCGGTGCCAGCACATCGCCCAGCAGCGACATCTGCGGCCCGCCCATGCCATCGAGGACCATGTCCACGCCACGGCCATCGGTGTACTTGCCAATCTGCAGCAGCAGGTCCTGTTCTTCGGTGACAATCACCTTGTCGGCGCCCAGGCCCAGCAGGTACTCACGCTGTTCCGCCTCCTTGGTGGCGGCGAACACCTTCAGCCCCAGGGCCTTGCCCAGTTGCACGAAGGCAGGGCCCGCGCAGTGGCTGGCGTCGGTGACCAGCGCGGTCTGCCCGGCCTTGGCCCGGGCCAGGTCGACGTAGGCGAAATAGGCGATCAGCAGCGGCGTGTAGTGCACGCTGGCCTCGATCGGGGTAAGTACATCCGGATAACGGGTAATGGCCGTACGCGGCAGCACGATGACATCGCCATACACGGGGTGGTCGTTGGCACTGGTGGCCGGGAAGCTGGCAACCCGGTCGCCCACGGCAATATCCTCGACCCCTTCGCCAACCGCGGTCACCACCCCGGCCATCTCGTGGCCGATCCCCGCCGGCAGGCGTGCCTGGGATGGTGCCAGGTTCTGGCGCCAGAGCACGTCATACCAGCTGACGCCAACCGCCTCGACGCGGATCTGTACCTCGCCGGCAGCGGGTGACTGTTCGGGCTGCTCCTCGCAACGGAGCACATCGGCAGCGCCGAACTTGTGGAAACGGATCATGCGGGACATCGCATACCTCGCCATTGTGAACCTCTAATTACCACGAACTCTATCCGGGCTTTGCCGGATAGACCATCAGTGGTCATTAATAGTCGACATGCTTGTCATCGATTGGGCACCTGACTTTCCCTGCGATTGGTCCCCCTAAACCCGTGCAGGGTACCAGCCTTTGGCCTTAAGATTCACCTCTGCCCCACTTTAGGCGAAGCGCACCGATGAATCGAAACGACCTGCGTCGCGTAGACCTCAACCTGCTGATCGTGTTCGAAACGCTGATGCACGAGCGCAGCGTGACCCGTGCCGCGGAAAAACTGTTCCTCGGCCAGCCCGCCATCAGCGCGGCCCTGTCGCGCCTGCGCAACCTGTTCGACGACCCACTGTTCGTGCGCACCGGCCGCAGCATGGAGCCGTCGGCCCGGGCCCACGAAATATTCTCCCTGCTGTCCCCGGCGCTGGACTCGATTTCCACTGCGGTCAGCCGCGCTGCCGAATTCGACCCGGCCACCAGCAATGCTGTGTTCCGCATCGGCCTGTCGGACGACGCCGAATTTGCCCTGCTGCCGCAGTTGCTCAAGCGCATCCGCGCCGAAGCGCCAGGTATCGTGCTGGTGGTACGTCGGGTCAATTACCTGCTGATGCCGACGCTGCTGGCCTCGGGCGAGATCTCGGTGGGGGTCAGTTACACCAGCGAACTGCCAGCCAACGCCAAGCGCAAGGTGCTGCGCCGCAGCATGCCGAAACTGCTGCGAGCCGACAGCGTGCCCGGCACCATCACCCTGGACGACTTCTGCGCGCGCCCGCATGCGCTGGTGTCGTTTGCCGGGGACCTGTCGGGGTTCATCGACGAGGCCCTGGAGGAGATTGGCCGCAAGCGCCATGTGGTGCTGGCCGTGCCGCAGTTCAACGGGCTGGGGAGCTTGCTGGCGGGCACCGATATTGTCGCTACGGTGCCGGACTACACGGCGGATGCGCTGACCGCGGCGGGTGGGTTGCGGGCCGAGGATCTGCCGTTGGATGTGCGCAGTTTCGAGCTGCACATGGCCTGGCGCGGGGCGCAAGACAATGACCCGGCGGAGCGGTGGTTGCGGTCGCGGATACAGATGTTCTTCGGCGACCCCGATAGCCTGTGAGCGTGCTCTACTGAATTCCAATAACCTCTGCAAATACAGATAGATAGGCGAATTTTCTGTCCGTTGCCATCCGTCGTATTCCACTCATTTCCAACGTAACTGGGGGTATCGTTTGGGGTACTTTTCATTTCCTGAAAAACGATACCCCCCAGATTTTGCCGACCCATCCCGCACCGGCGTTCCGGCAAAAACTCAGCGATGCCTTCCTGCGCAGCGTGACCGCCCCCGGCAAGTACGCCGATGGCGAAGTCCCCGGCGTGTACTTGCAGGTCCAGACCTGGCTCAAGGAGGGCGCCGTTTTTGGTTGAAAGCCTTACACCACGCCGACGAAATCGCTCGCTGTCAGGGCGACATGCCCGACCAGATCAATCTGGAAATCTGCGCCATTACCGCTGTTGACATTGCCCTCCACATACGTGTGTTCAACCCCACCGACATTGGCGAAGTGGTACTTCAATTGCGCTTGGTTACTGAACTCAGTGCCGACGCCATTCCACTCGCCAAGGAAGGCAAAGTCCTGATTACCGGCGGAACCTGCGCCGGAAGTGCGGGCATCGATCAGGGTCAGATCGATGTGGTCAGCTCCCTGCGCAAAGTCGGTGATCACATCGCGGCTAGCGGTCGAAGTGCCGGAGTCGTTCATTGCGCTGAACATAAAGATGTCCGCCCCCGCCCCACCGGTCAAAATGTCGCGGTTGCCGTTGCCGGTCAGTGTGTCAGCGCCGCCTCCACCAATGAGGGTGTCGATGCCGCCTTGCCCGGTCAGGGCATTGTTGGCGCTATCGCCGGTCAAGCTGTTGGTACCGTTGCTGCCGAGAACATTCTCGATGCCGCTCAAGGTGTCATTACCGGTTTGCGAACTGCTCGCCAGGCCAGTAGACAGGTTGACCGTGGCGTTGGCCAAGGTCCCCGACAGGTCGTAGGTATCAGTGTCGCCACCACCCTCGTAGCTGTCATTGCCGTCATTGACCGACGCCCGGAAGGTATCATTACCAAGACCACCAAACAGGCTGTCCAGACCTTGCCCACCGACCAGGATGTCGTCTCCGCTGCCACCGTCGATCCAGTCGTTGCCGCCCTGGCCTTGCAAAAGGTTGCTAACGCTGTCGCCCTGGATGTGATCGACGCCAGAACTGCCGGTGACGTTCTCGATGTCGGTCAGGGAGTCATTGCCGGTTTGGGTGCTGGTTGACGTGCCAACAAGCAAATCGACCGTGGCCGACGCCGATGTGGCCGATAAGTCATAGGTATCGGTGCCCGTACCGCCGTCATAGTGGTCGTTGCCGTCATTCAGCGATGCCAGCAGCGTATCGTTGCCTGCCTCACCAAAGACGGTGTCGTTGCCGGCCACACCGCTAAGCTGGTTGTTACCGCTATTGCCATGGATGACGTTGTCCAGCCCGTTACCTGCGCCGTTTATGTTGTTCGCCCCCTGCAAGCTCAGGTTCTCGACGTTGGCACCCAGGGTGTAGCTGACCGACGACAAGACCGTGTCGGTGCCTTCGTTCAGGTTTTCCTGAACCGCATCGCCATTGGCATCCACCCTGTAAGTGTCGTTGCCGGCGTTACCCAGCATCGTGTCGTTACCGCTACCGCCGTCCAGTAAGTCGGAACCCAGTCCGCCGTTGAGGACGTCATTACCCGAGTAACCCATCAAGATGTCCTGATAGTTGGTGCCATTGAGCGTGTTGCCGAAGAAGTTGGTGCCTTCGATGAAGCGCCCTACCGCTTCCGAAGGGTCGGACGTCAGTTGTTCCACTGTGCCGTTGTTGTCGGTGTAAGTGGTGATGACCCGTAGCTGCTGGCCGAACTGCGCCGAGGTGGGCGCAAAGGTCGAAGCATTCGCCCCGGCAATACTGATCCAGGCCGCGCCCACCAGTGCTTGCCATTGGAAGGTGAACCCACTTGGCCCAGGCAAGCCGTCAGCGTCCTGTATGGTTGAGGTAATGGCGGTCAGCCGGTATTGAGCCGGCACCGGACGGCTAGGTGTGGTCGGCGCAGTGGCAAACCCCGACAGCAACGCATTGCCGGTTGGCAGACTGTTGGTGATGTTCAGGTTGACTGTGCGGTCGGCGAAGCGCAGTTTTTCAATGCCAGTCACGATATCAGTGCCATCGACATTCGCCGCGCCGACCCGCAAATCCACCACTTTGAACGCCGTGATCAACTCGCCACCCAGCCGAATGTCGGTGAACTTGGTAATGCTGTAGTCGGCAAAATTGCCACTGTACAGCGCTTCATCGGCTGCGCCATCGGCCGTGCCTGGGGCTGCGTGGTTATCACCCAAAATGAAGTCCAGACGGGCCGCTTGCAGTCCAGTAAAGTGCTGAGCGAACCCCTGACTGGCGAGCAAGTGATTCAGATCGGCGAGTTTGATCGAATCGCCGACGATTACGTCATTTCCGCCATTACCTTGAGAAACATCGTCGCCGCTGCCGCCTATCAACCAGTTTTCCGTGGCATTACCGATCAGCCCCGCCTGAGGGTTGGCCGGAGTCGTCGTGCTTGCACGACTATCGCTGAAGCGTGAACCGATCAAACCCTCAATGTCTGTCAGCAAGGCGTTGAACGGCTGGAACAGCACAGCGGTGCCCGGCGCCGCCACGATATTCTGATTGTTAAGGTCTGCCGCCGCATCCAGGGCAATGTTCACATCGCTAAAGGCCGCGATGTCGAAGCCCACGTCACCGAGGGCCTCATCGCCGTCACCTTGACCCGGAGCGCCACCCAGACCAGGCAGCAGAATGTCGTCACCGACACCGCCGAACTCCTGGTCGCCAGTGGAACCGCCGGAAATGATGTCATCGCCGTCCTCACCGAACAGAATGTCCGGGCCGTCGCCACCGTAGATCTCGTCGTTACCGTCACCGCCATGCACAAGATCAGTGTCGCCGCCGGCATCGATGTAGTCATTGCCAGCGCCACCGTACAACTCGTCGATCCCGGCTTCACCGTAGAGGTGATCGTTGCCATTACCGCCAATCACCACATCGAGGGCACCTGCGCTGGTCCCGGCATAGATGGTGTCGTCCCCTTCCCCACCATCGAGGAAGTCTTCGATATCACCGCCGTAGATCACATCGTTGCCGTCACCGCCATAGATATGGTCGGCACCGGCCTTGCCATCAAGGATGTCATCGCCACCTTCGCCATAGATCGTATCGTCGCCATCGCCAGCGTCGAGCCAGTCGTTGTAGTCAGTGCCAGACAATACTTCGTGCGAGTTGTAGCCCACTGCCGCTGTGCCATCAGGGTTCTGGCCCTGGTCCGGACGGTAGTCACGGATATAGGTTTGAGCGGTATGCGTTTCCGGGCTGGTCAGGCTGACCAGCAAGCCGTTACCGCCAATTCCGCCCGCGCCACCGCTTGAGTAAACGCCGACATGGTTCGCCTCGATCAGCGTGCCATATTTGTGCTCGCCCTTGTACGCCGTCGCACTTGCGCCGGAGTCGGTGTTGCTCAGTTCGATGTAGCTGTCGGCGTAACCGAATACATCACCGGCCAGGTGCCGGGCATCGGTGGTGCGTTCAATGATGTCCTTGAATTGCTCGGTCACTACCTGTTCGTTGAGGTTGGTCATCGCCGGCAAGCCGAGATCAAGGCGGAACAGATAATAGAAACGGTCGCCATCCATCAACCGTTCCATCTGATCCTCGAAGATAGCGTTGAAGGTGGTGCCCAGTTGCCCGGTGTAGACATGTTTCTCCGCGAGGCCACCGATCCACAGATCAATCGCGTTGTAGCCGTCGTAACCGGCCACATGATTGCCGTTGGCATCTGCCGCACCGGAAAGGAAATAGGCCGCCTCTTCAGCCGTGACGCTGCCGCCGGCATAGTTGGTGGTAACACCTGAGGTATCGGCATCGATGATGGCTTGGGCATGGGCCACATCACCATCAAATGAATAGGCGGCGATGAAATTCACCAGTGACTCGGGGTGAATCATGTTGTTGGCGAAGTCACTCCAACTGGTATAGGGCGTCAAGCCATCCACGATCAGGTTCGTGTGATGCTGCGCGCCTGCCGGCGACGCCCTCTCCTCGACGAGTGCATCGTGAATCTGCTGACGCGCCTGGTTCAGGGTAGGCAGACCCAAGTCGCGACCACGAGCCAGGTTGATGGTCGCGAGGTCCAGCGGTTGACCGAGCAAGCCTTGTTGCAGGGCCGGGGTCACGAATTCGTCGATTTCGTTGCTGATCTGCCGGGTCATGCCCAGAGCAATAGCTGTCGGCCCCACCTCGGCAAAACCGCCGGGGTTGAGAAAAGCCTGCTCTAGCGCGTAGTGAGTGATTGCACCGGTCAGGTCGTAGCCACCACTGGCATTTTTTTCCAGAGCATCGATGGTTTCGCGTAGTTGCGAGTGGCCGAAACGAAACGCGGCTTGGCCATACTCCAGAGAAATATTGGCGTTAATGCCCGAGTCATAGGTCACAAACTCTGGCAAATCCGGGGTGATCAAACGCGCGTATTGGTCGATCGCAACGTGCTGGTATTCCATTTCCACGGTCAACTTGGTGGCATAGAACAGTTTGTCCTGATCCCAGGACACGGTGACGCCATCGGGCAGAGTGAAATTACCGTTGGCATCAGTGTAAAAACCGCCGCTACCGTTGCTCACCTGGACCTGCCAGTTATGCCGCACATTGACGTCTGTCTGCCCCAGCACCTCGTTCTGCAGGTTGATTAGCTGCACGTTGTGGTCTTCATGGAATATGTGGTGAATGGCGGTGAGGCCGAAGTTTTCGTTCACCCGACCATCACCGGCAATGTAGTGATCACCCACCGACTGCAGCAGCAACTCGTTGGCCACCGCAAAATCGGCACTGCCGGGAACCGCGCTGATGGAGAAGTCGGAAAAGTTGACAAAGCTGAACAAGTTTTTCGGACCCGAATTGTCATAATTGATGACCATCCCATAAGGGTTGTTCGTGTCGAACGTGATGCTGGTGATGTGCGCATCCAGCGACATCAGTTTCGCTTGATCGATATGCATATCATCAAAGTGCGGGTTCATGTCCAGCAGGATCGCCTCGCGGGTGTAAACCGCTTGTACGCCGGCGGTCCCAGGATCGGCATCCAGTACATGGCCGTTGGCATCCCGCACGCGGAAGTTCACGATATCGTCCCAGGTCAGATCGTCGCGACCGGTGGCCAGCACATGAGCGCGCAATTCGCTCAGGGTCGGCAACGTCTGATGGGTCAGCACACCGTTGAGGGTCCAGGAGGCTTCGTCGCTTAAGGTTGTGCCGTCAAACAGCGCCGCACCCGCGATGAACTGGCCGGGGTGATTGGGGTCCGCCACCCATTGACGCAGCAATTGAGTCACAGCCTCATTGGAGCCGTAAGTCTGATTCTGATCGATGTAGGGCGAGTCAAGGTTGACGTATTGCGCCTGGCCTTGACCGTCCACTTCGCTGACCGAAGCCCGATGCACTTTGATCGAGTAAACCGGCTGCCCGTCCGGGCCGATGGAGCCGTACAGCGGATCATCCGGCGCCAGAGGAATAGTGATCGTCGCGTTCTGATTGGGTTTGTTGATGAAATCCAGCCCATGGTCGAAAAACTGCCCGAACAAGGTGAACCAGCCGGTTGTCGACGGGTCACCGCTGACGGTGTTCTGGTTGCGAATGTAGTACTGCCCGGAATCCGGTGAGGTGCTATCCACCTCGCCAATGGTGCCCAGAATCCCCGGATCAGTAACGATCGCTACGCCCGTGTCGGTATGCTGGATGTACCCGTTGGCATCGGTAGCAAAAGTTACCCCGCCACTGACGATGGTCTGGCTGATCATCCGGGGGGTGTAGTCCACTAGTGAAGCTGTTGGATCGCTATACAGTGAGCTACTGTCAGCTATGGGCGTGACACCGGCGGGAATGCCCGGTCCGGCCAATGCGGCGTTATCCAGGTTCTGATGAACGTAATGCGTGTAGTCCGAATGGGTCAGGCGAATGAAGTTCTGACCAAAACTGCCCCAGCTCTGTCCGTCCTGGGTCAGGTTATTGAAGTGACCGGAGACGTCGCGCAAGCCGATCGGGTCCCGTGCGCCGTTGTACCAGCGGGATTCGCCGACCGGAATATCCAGGGGATTGAAGCTGCCGAGTATACCGAGCACATGGACCTTGCCGTCCGAACCACTGTAGCCGTAAAGAGGAAAGCCGGCGGCGTTATAACCGACGACATGAATGGTCGGAAACGTAACCTGCTGGTCAAGAAACGAAATATCGTTTTGATTAAGAGTGAAGCGCTTTAGCCCATACATGTCAGTCTCCAGATATCCTGAGTTGCTGGGTTTTTCAAACGACTTATCACGATGATCAGGGAACCAAGCCGATGGCAAAAGATGCAAAGGTCGAATCAAAAAATGAGACTTCTATCGCAGATGAAGCTCAGCCTTTGGTCGAACCAGCCCCTCCTGTTTGCGAGGAGGTTCGCAATGGAATCTGGCGCACCCGGATCAGGGGCCGAGCGCGCAAACTAAGTCACTCGACCCAGTTTGTCATTGCCGCTGCGGTGATCCTGGGACTGACCATGTTCTCCGTCGGCAAGCTGGTAAGCGAACGAATAGAAAGTGCCGCAGTACAAAGCGCGGCAGAAGCAGGCGCCCACTACATGGAAGCGTTTCTGGAACCCTATGTGCAGGAGATGATCCGGGACAACAGCCTTTCGACTGCAAGTGTCCAGTCCCTGGACCGCCTCATGGAAAATCGTGCGTTAAATCAACACATTGTCTCGATCAAGATCTGGCGAGCGGATGGCACGGTGGTCTACAGCACGAATAAAGCCATCACCAACCACAAATTCCCAATAGACGAGATCACCGAGGCGCTTAAGGGCAAAGTGGTCACTGCCCTTGAAGAGCTGAGCCAGAATGAGAACGAGTTCGAGCGCAATCTAAACGTTCCGCTCTACGAGATCTACGCGCCCCTGCGGGATTTAAGCTCCAGGAAAATCATCGCTGTGGGCGAATTTTATGAAAAGGCCGATACTCTGGAGCTCGAGATCAATCGCGTCCGACAGCAGGTATGGGGGGTCGTGGGCGCCGCGACGTTGGCAATGCTGGCGCTGCTTTTCTTCATCGTGCGACGCGGTGACAAGATTATTCAGCAGCAACAAGTGGCGCTGCACTTGCGGCTGCAGGAGCAAACCCGCTTACACATCAGCAATGCCGAACTCCAGCTCAAGATGGCGACGGCGACCCAGGAGTTTTCTCGAGTCAACGAACTCAACTTGAGGCGGATTGGTGCAGACCTGCACGACGGGCCGGCGCAGTTATTGACATTGATTCTAATCTGGCTCGACGAGTTGACCGAAAACTGCTCGGATGTCGATCAGGAGGCGTTCGAAACCATTCGTGGTGCCGCCACCGACGCACTGCGGGAGATCCGCGACTTATCACGAGGTCTGGCACTTCCGGAAATTAACGATTTGAACTTGGTGGAAGACTTGCAACTGGTGGCGCAACGGCACGAGCAACGTACCGGCACCAAGGTCAACTTAGCCCTAGGGCCGCTACCTGACGCCACGCCGCTGCCGCTCAAACTCTGTTTGTACCGTTTTGTGCAAGAAGCCCTCAACAACGCTTACCGTCATGCCAACGGCGAGGGTCAGGTCATCCAAGCGCAATACATTGATCAGGTATTAAATATCAGCGTCAGGGATAGTGGTCCGGGTATGGCGGCGGACGCCATGCAACTCGATATATCCGGCAGAACCAGATTGGGGCTCGCCGGTTTGCGTTATCGCGTTGAATCTCTGGGCGGGTTGTTCAGTATCGACTCTAGTACATCAGGAACGTCGGTCAATGCACAGTTCAAACTTTAGTCAGAGCGGTTCCGGGCATACATTGGTGTTTTCCCTGCGCCGATGTGAAATCGCCCGAGAGCTTCGCGTTCCCTGTAATACCGTAGGGCCGTGACCGCTTCGACACGATTTCGTACGTGCAGCTTCTGCATCACACAACTCATATAGTGCTTGACTGTTTTTTCGCTAATAAACAGCTTTGACGCAACCTCCCTATTAGTCAACCCCTTTGAAACTTCATAAATAACTTGCTCTTCGCGCTGGGTCAGATCAAACGCGTGATTCTCCGCTTCATGTTTCTTGAAATTACTCAGCAGTTTGTTGACAAAATCGGGGGTGATATACGTTTGCCCCTTGGCAACTAACCTGATAGCCGTGACCAGTTCCGGTCCGCTGACACCTTTCAACACATACCCGAACGCGCCGGCCTCCAGCGCCAAAAAGGCGTCATTTTCGGATTCTGAAACCGTCAGCATCAGGACCCTCACATCCGACAGTTCAGTGGAAATGAACCGCACCGCAGCGAAAACATCACCCGGCATATTGACGTCCATCAGCATCACATCCGGACGCACCCTCTGGGCGATATCCTTGGCATCTTGCGCACTGGCGCCCTGTTCCATGACCTGAAGATCCGCCCGTCGTCTCAGTATGTTGGCAACGCCCTCACGCAACAACGGATGGTCGTCGACAATGCCGATACGAATGAACGGATTCATGACGCGCTCCCGATAGGACTAGCACTCGAACGAAGAGTCATTCATTAATAGCAGAAAAGCCGGGATGACAGCGGTCATCCATCGTGTACTCCAGGCTCCAGGCGTTCGAAAATCAGGCTCAGGCCTGACACAAGCCGATCGTCAACGAACAATCACCTTTACAAGAAATATGAACAACTACACCACAACCCGTTGTTTTTAAAGCACTATGAAAGCGTCAAAAAAATGCAGCCGCATAAAGCCCGGATCCAACCTTATCCGACCAACGGTCGCTTTTGTGAGATCGATACCATCGAGCCGAGCCTGGACTTGAGTGAGCCATCGCCCACCGGTTTTGAGCGTGGCTGCGCGCGGCTTACCCACGGTTCCCTGGATCTGATGCTCAGTTTCAGTCAGCCGTGTATCTATCGAATCAGGAGCGCCTTTCTCGTCACGCACGTGCGCCGTCTCGATGACTTTAAGACCTGCTTTGATCTTGTCCGCTATCGGTCGACAGCAGCCGATCGTGAATGCATTCCCTAATGGATACAGCCCTGTACAAATGTTCTTCGGCGACGCTGACAGTCTTTAGGGAAAGTGTTGGTGATGCCGGTCGATCATGCCTTGACAGGGCTCGACACCCTGACGCTCAGCGATACCCTCAGCCACGCTTATGACGGTTTGCCGGGTTACACCCGAGCGCTGCTGGGCTGTTTGTCTCTACCGCTAACCGGCAAGGCTTGACTCTACCGTTAGGGGCAGACTTTACCCTTGGCACTTCATTATCTGGAGTTCGTCATGAAGAGCAAACGCATGCTCGTAATCCTCGGCCACCCTTCGAACGACAGCTTTTGCGGCGCTGTGTCCGAACGTTATGTCGAGGCCGCCACGCAAGCAGGCCATGAGGTGCGCCTGCTGCGCCTGGACACCCTGGACTTCGATCCGGTCTTGCACGATGGCTATAACCAGATCCAGTTGCTTGAGCCCGATTTGATCGACGCACAGAACGACATTACCTGGGCCGAACACCTGACATTGGTGTACCCGATCTGGTGGGGCGGCATTCCGGCGTTGCTCAAGGGGTTCTTCGATCGCGTGTTTCTGCCCGGTTTTGCCTTCAAGTACCGCAAGGGCTCGCCCTTCCCGGACAAGCTGCTCAAGGGCCGCACGGCTCACCTTCTGGTGACCATGGACACGCCGCCGTGGTACTACCGGTGGGTGTATCGCATGCCGGGCCTGCACCAAATACGCAAGACCACCCTGGAGTTCTGCGGCATAAAACCCCTGAAAACCCTGACCTTCGGTCCGGTATTGGGGTCCAAGCCGGAACAGCGTGAAGCCTGGCTCAAACAAGTCCAGGCAGTCGCCAGCCGCTGATCGGCCCCGGTCGGGCCGTGCCCCTGCGCTGCCCAACCGAGCCTCCCTGCCGTGACACCCTGTCCACCTTGGCTTCCCACCCCCTGACGCTTGTGCAAAGATGTCGCGCGCTTGTACGAGCGCGCGACATCTTTCCGCTTCTGATGCGTCAAAAAAAGGGATTTTCATGTACATCGGCAAAGCCGCCCAGCTGTCGGGCACCACCGTCAAAAGCATTCGACATTACGAAGAAATCGGCCTGTTGCCCCCCCCGCAACGCGAAGGCAAGTACCGCGTCTACAGCCAGCAAAGCGTAGAGCTGCTGACCTTCATCAAATGCGCTCAGCAACTCGGTTTCAAGCTCAAGGAAATGCAGGCCATTCTGCAGGATCATCGCGGCCAGGAGCTGCCCTGGGATCTGGCCATGCAGGCCATCGATAACAAAAAGCAGGAATTGATGGGGCAGATCCAGGCCTTGCAGCAAGTGCATGACGGCTTGGTTGAGTTTGAGCTGAGCCTCAAGGATGCTCAGATGCAATGCCAGTTCGAACACCTGGAAAAAGCCCGCTGAATCCGCACCGCCGCCCCTGAACGGCCATGGCGCCCCGTGCCGTTTTCAGCACGCAGGCGCCCCGGCGATTTAGCCTGGCACAGTCTCACCCCCCGGCTGCTCGCCCTCTTGCACTGCTGGCTGCGGCACAATCGAGGCAAAGAACCACGGCGAAATCAGCGTGACCAACAAAATGGTCATGAAGCCGCTGGATGACAGCGCCAGTATCACCAATACACCCAGGTCAATGACGGGTTTGTAGGCGGAGAACAGCAGCGCGACAAAGCCCATCGAGAAAATCACGACGTTGACCACCGTCGAGCGCCCGACGCCCTGCATGGCCGCCAGGATGGCCTCGTCGATCTCGATGCCCTTCTGCACCAGCATCTTGATCCGTGACAGCAGGTGAACGGCGTAATCCACGACGCCCACCACCAGGAACGTCACCAGTGTGGTACCGATGTTCAACTCGATATCCAACAGGTACATGCTGCCGTACACCGTCACCGACGTGGTCAGCAACGTCAGCATGCCGAGGATGCCCAGGCGTACTGACTTGAGCCAGAACATCATCATCAAGGTCACGGCCAGCAACGCCAGCGAGAAGCTCAGCACCTGACCCTGGGTGATTTCCTGCAACACCCCGGTCCATATGTACGGCGTACCGGCATGGGTGACTTGCAGGTTGGCCGGTTTGTTGATGGCCAGCCAGGCGTCCAGTTTATCGAGCATCGCCTGGTAATCGCCCGCCACAGATGAGGTCATGGTGAACAGCGTCACCGCCTTCGAGTAATCGGCATTGAGCACGTTCTGCAAGTCGGTGCCGCCACCGTTCTCGAACATCATGATGTGTTGTTCGATGAGCGAGTTGCCGTCGACATCGAAGGTCTCCGGTTTCCCGTCATCATCGACCACCGTCACCTGCTCCACCGCCTGCGGCACCCGCAGGAAAGCAGGGTTCATGTCGTTGAGCACGAGGTTCATGCGCTTGATGTAGGTCGCCACCGAATAGGTGTAACTCACGTTCGGCTGGGCCCTGATGAACTGGTCCAGACGTTCGAGGAACTGCACGGTTTCAGTGGTCAGCGCGCCACGCGGAGTCTTGGTGTCGAAAGCGATCCAGCCCGGCGATGTACCCGCGACTCCAGCCCGGTTGATGAACTCGTCGGACATCCGTACCGGGCTGTCCTTCTTGAAGTAGGCAATGCCCGAGTCTTCGATATCCACCTTAAACGTGAACACCGTCATCATCGCCAACAACGGCAGGGTCACCAGCAATACCGGCTTGCGCCAGCGAATCAGCCAGGCACAGAACACCACCAGATAGTGGGAGATCAGCGACTCTTTGAGTTGCACTTTGCGCGGGACGGCGTCTTTGCCCCAGATCGAAATCCACGCCGGAATCAGTAGCAACGAGATGATCAGCGCCGCCGTCAGGCCGATGGACATGAACACGCCAAAGTTGCGGATGCTGACAATGTTGTTGGTGGTTGAAATCAAGAACGTCGCAATAGTCGTGACCGTTGTCAGAACTACGGGCGTGACCATCAGGCGCTGGGTTTCACGGTTGGCTTCGCGGAAAGACTTACCCGAATTGAGCTGTTCGTAATACTCGGCCATGACGTGGATCGCGTCGGCACAACAGATGGTGAACAGGAACACCGGCAAGACACTGGTGAGCAAGTCCATCGGCACACGCAGCAGCGCCATCAGGCCAAGGGTCCAGATGGTGCAGAACAGGATATTGAACAGCGGCAGCACCACGCCAAGTGGTTTGCGAAAGAAGAAAACCAGCAGAGAGGTCACCAACAGGAATACGATCGGGAACAGCATCGCCAGGTCGTGATCGATGATTTCCTGCTGGGCCGCAATGAAGATCGGCATGCCGGCGATGAACACCTCATCGGTGAACTCCGGGTGAGCCGCCTGGTACTTCGCGATGATCTCGCGGACCTGGTGATAGGCACGCAACTGGGCCTGAGCGTCGTCCTGTTTGGTGCCCAGTTCGGCGACGACCATGGCGACTTTCTTGTCCGCCGAGACGACGCCACCGACCATCTGCTCGTTGCCCATGATCTGCGCTTCGACCTTGACCGGGTCCATATCCAGGGCGTGCAGGGTCTTGTGGATCCACAACTCGCCATCGGCACTCAAGCTGATGTTTTCCAGGTCAGCCATCGAGGCCATTTCCTGGATCGGGTTGAGCCGCTCGGCAAGAAAGCTCAGGAACTGCAGGTCATGGCTGTCCCAGTGCCGGGCAATCCCATGGTCGCGCAGCGCTTTGACGGCAGCGTAATCGTTCTGCGAAAAACCCTCGGCGAGGATCTGCACCAGCAAGCCCTGGGCATCATGGTCGTCACTGTGCAGGCCGACGATGCGCTGCAGTTCGACACGGTCCTCATCGTTCGCCAGCATCAACCGGCGTATGGCCTGGGACAGCTCGAACTGGGCGTTCAGCGACGTGGTGTTGAAGACACTCTCAGGGTTGCTCAGCGCCACCATGACCGAGTCATACGTGCCGGTGAACTCGCGCTGCAAATCAATGATCGTCTTGCGCGCCGGGTGAGTGTCCTTGAGCAGATACGGATTGGTGTCCGACATCAGCGCGCCGAGCGTGTAAGTGAAGTAGGCGGTGATCGCCACCAGCACGAACACAATTGCCCGCGCATAGCGCTCGACGAAGTTCAAGTATCTTTCCATGAATGAGGGTTCCAGATGAATCGAGAGCGGCGCTTAGCGGGCAGACACGGCGTAATCCGGCAAGTCGCCGGCTTTCAGCCCGCGCTTGATCGCGGTCTGCGTGAACAGGCGGTCGTCCAGCGCGACGTTGTACTGCAACTGGTTGAAGCGCAGCTGAGAGCGCGTACCGGCGATGAAGTCCTCGGTTTCGCTGAGGGTAATGCTGTCGATCTGGTCGATGGTTTCAGTCTTCAGGGTGCGCATCTGCTTGAACATCACACCTTTTACATCGAAGAAGTCCTGGCGCAGCACCAGTGAGTTCTTCTTGTCAACCCAGACCTTGAGCTTGTTGTAGCCGGTCTTGGCCAGCACGGCAGGCGTCGCCGGCTCACGCTCGATCACGTAGCAATCGCGGCCCTGCAACTGCTCTTCGCCAACCAGCGTTTGGCGATAGTCTTCGGCGCGAATCTTGTCGAGGTCGGCATAGGAGTAGTCGCTACCCATGAACGCCCCGCGTTTGTCGGTGGTGGAAATCCTTCGGGTCTGTCGGCTGACCGGCAAGTACATCCATTGGCTGTCTTCGAGGCCCAGGGCCTCGCGCGGGTTTTCGATGTGGAAGGCGACGTCACGCACATCACTCGGCGCGGAGAAATACATGGTGAATTTGTCGCTGTCCGGGTAATCCTTTTGCAGGTAGCTGAACTCGCGGATGCGGGTGTTACCTTGCTTGTCGATCAGGATCAGGGACACCTGGGACATGAAGCTCTTGCCGTCATCGCGGTCCCGGGCCTGGCGAATGATGTCGTCGGCCGTGCGTGTTTCAGCTGCCATGGCGGCAGCGGCGCTCAGCAGCAGTGCGCTTACAGTCAGGGTCTTGAAGATGGGCAACATCGCGATTTCCTTTTCATTGTTTGAGTGGTTCGCACACCGCACCGGTGTGGTCAGAACAGATAACCGGCGGACAAGCGCACCTGGTCGCGGTTGGCGTACGCACCGAACTGGCGGTCGGGCTTGCCGAAGAACACATCGACTTCGAGCCCCAACTTGAGCCAGTCCACCGGTTTGTAGGTGAAGATCCCCTGAACGAAACTGTCGTCCTGCGCTGGCGGCGACATACCGAAAACCAGACGGGTCTTGAGGCGATCCTGGAACTGCGAGCCTTCGGCAGACACGGTGAACAGGTCGTCGCGTTTGTCCTGGACCATGCCGGGCTGCCAGTCGAGCAGCCGCTGATGCTGCCACTGCGTCGAGATCAGCCAGTCCCGCAATAGGTAATCGACGCCCAGCAGCGACTTGGTCATCGCCGTCTGGTCGCTGCCGTAAGCGCGGTAAGGGTTGGTGACGCGCCAATTGTCGAAGTAGGCGACTTCACTGCGTACCACGATGCTGTGGCCGGCATCGATGGCCACACTGGCGCCGCCCATGGAATAGCGCGGGAATTGCCGTTCGAGGCGAATCAGGCCCTCGTCGGTCTGGCCTTCGACGGCGTAAACCGGGTCCTGTTGGCGGGCGTTGAGGGCCACGAAGCTGACATCCACCGTGCCGATCCGGCCGTTGGCACTGGCGCCGTAACCGAAGCCATTGTGACCGTCATAACCGGGCCGCGAATCGACCACAAACATCTGCGGATCGGGTGTGGCAAAGATCGGTGCATCGAACTCGCTGCCGACGGCCGGCGCCTGGTTCTTCACAAAATCAGTGATCACCAGCGCTTCCAGCTCCCACTCGGCGACCGGCTGCACCAGGCGAATCATCGGCACGGCGATGCGGCTGTCTTCCAACAGACCGATCACACCCTCGCGATAATCCAGCGGGTTGATCTGATCGAGCACCCGTAATTCATCTGCACGCCCCCACACCACCTGCTGCCAGCCCACCGTCAGCTCGCCGTCACCGACATAGAGCCCCCAGTAAAGGTGCCGCCAATCGGCAGTCGCCCGGTAATCGTCCCGGGCTTGCGCGCTGTAGGGGTTGTTGCCGTCATAACGGAAGTCGTAGCGGGCTCGGCCCTTGGCCTTGTAGTAGCCGCTGTCCCAGGCATCCTCTAGGCTGAACTTGAGGTACACGGCCTTTTGCGTGACCTGGTCGTCCCCGTGCAGACGCACGGCCGTGGCAACGCCGATCTCCGCTTCATGATGCCCCGGCAACCACTCGGCGATCGCCACTGGCGAGCCGAGGCTGACCAGCGCGGCCAAAAGGCCGCGGTTCAATCCCAGTCGAGCCATGGCTACATTCCCAACCCGGCACCGCCGTCGATCATCAGGCTTTGCGCCGTGACGCCACTCGCCTGCGGGCTCGCCAGATAACGGACCATGGCCGCCACTTCGTCACCCTGAATGAAGCGCCGCAGGGGCAACTTCTTCTTCGCATTGCGCAGGATTTGCTCGTGGGTGATCCCGGCGATGCGCGCTTGAGCCGCCAATTCGCCTTGCAGCATCGGTGTGTCGATCCAGGCGGGCAGGATGGCATTGACGGTGATTCGCCGTGGTGCCAGGTCCAGCGCCAAGGCTTTGGTCATGCCGATGATGCCGTGTTTGGAGGCGCAGTAAGCGGTATTGCGGACCTTGCCCGCTCGGCCGAGGATCGACGACATGTTGACGATCCGCCCACCATCCGCCATCAGTGGCAGGCACAACGAGGTGACGTAAAAGGTGCCGTTGAGGTTGATCGAAATCACCTTGTGCCAGTTGTCGAGGTCTTCAGGTTCGTTCTCGTCGCAGACCCCGGCGCTGTTGACCAGCACATCGACAAAGCCGACCCGGTTGGCCAGGCCCTTGAACAGGAGTTGCAGGCTGGCGAGATCGGCGATGTTCGCTTCATGGGTTTCGATGCGAGCGGCAAATTCGCCCTCGGTGACCCACCTCTGCAAGGTTGGCAGATCCCGATCAAGCAAGATCAAAAGGTGCTCGGCCTGGGCTGCAAAATTTTCCGCGACGGCGCGGCCAATACCATTGGCCGCGCCGGTAATCACAATCGTGCGTGCCTGGCTCATAGCATTTTCAATCCGCCGTTGACGGACAAGACTTCGCCCGTGACGTACAGGCCGTGCTCGGCCAGATACAGCACCGCGTCAGCAATTTCTGCAGGCCGGGCGAACCGTTTGATCAACAGCCGCGACTGGATTTCCTGCTCATGGGCGCCGACCAGGGCTTCGCTCATGTCGGTGCTGACGATGCCGGGCGCCACCGCGTTGACCCGGATGTTGCGCGGCGCCAACTCCACCGCCAGTGCACGCGTCAATGCTTCTACACCGCCTTTGGCGGCGGCGTAGTTGCTCTGGCCCCTGCCGGGCTTTTGCGCGGCCACGGAACTTAGGTTGACGATGCATCCGCTGCGCTGGCGCATCATGCAGGGCAGCACCTGCTGACAGCACAACAACGTGCCGACCAGGTTGGTCTGGATGACCTCGGTGATGTCGCTCACCGATTGCGTGGCGAGCAAACCGTCACGGGTAATACCGGCGTTGTTGACCAACAAGTCGACACGCTCGAAACGCTGCTCGACCCGTTCGAAAAACGCCTGAATGCTCTGCGCATCCTTGACATCACACTGCGCGGCCAGGCACTCCCGGCCGAGCCCTTCGACCTGCGCCTGCAAGGCAGCGGCTGACGCCTCGTCACGGACATAACTGAAGGCAACCTGATAACCTGCGCCGGCCAGGGCCAGCACGATGGACTTGCCAATGCCGCGACTGCCGCCGGTCACGACAGCTATTTTCTGAGTCATGACCGCTCCTTAAAGTGAGTTTTGAGTTTTGAATTGCGCGAGGGTGAAGCCGTGGATCGCGGCCAGTGCGCGGACCTGCTGAACTTGCTCACGGCTGATATCGCCGTATGAGCCGTGCTGGCTCATGCCAGACAAGCCCATCAACACCGACTCGGCCATGCACGCATACAGCTGACCTTTTTTCAGGTAGGCCCGCACGTTGGGCGCCAGGCCGTCGTCGAACGGCGTCTGGACGATGCCGCCGTGCATGTAGAGCAGGTCTTCGCGTTGGCTCGGCAGGTCTTGATGGACGTTCAGCGGCACGGCGATATCGCAGATCACGCTGCGCTCGGCGAAATGTTCGGTGCCGAGGAATGGCTGAGGCGCATTGGCCGCACACAGGACAACCCGTGCGCCCTTGAGGGCGTCGAGATCGTTGGTGACCGTGATGAAAGCGTTCGCGCCAAGGCGCTCATCCACCAGACGGGCGATGTGCAAACCGAGGTCGGCTTTTTGCCCATGTGAGCGCAACAAGTCACAAAAACCATCAAGGGTCAGCAGTCGCTGCGCCAACCGGTCGTGTTCGGCCGTGCCCTTGAGGATCGAACGGGCCGCGTCGGCGTAAATCAGTTGGGCAGTTTTCTCCAGGCGCCGAACCGAGCCGTCACGACCGCTGCCAATCAGAATCAGGTGATCGACGGTGGCGGACAGCACCGAGGCATAGGTCGAGGCAACGTTACCGGCGGCACCGACAACGGCAGCGGTTTGCTCGCGCAGTGCCAGACCCTGCTGTACGCAGCCTTGCTCGATGGCTTCGAGCCCCATGCCGATGGTCAGGGCATTGCCGGACGTCAGCGCCATGTCGGCAATCTTCAGCGCCTGACAATTGTTGGTGACGATCGAGGTGTACATCCCAAGGCCAGCGATGCTGCAGCCATCGGCGCGGGCATCGGTGACGCGTCTGCCGACTTCTTCGCGAATGCTGTCCAGGTCACCGCTGAGGATGTACTCGGCCATGGCATCCGAATCCATGCACAGCGGGTACAACGTGAACTCCACCGCCATGCCGAGGCGCGACCGAATGGTCACCGGGCCGACTGGCGCAGCGCGGCGCTCAGGCTTGGTGCGGTTGATGAACGTGCGTTTTTGTTCCGGGCTCAGGGCTGCCAGCGAGGGATCGACGTCACCGAGGATATCGGCATCGATCAGGTGGTTGATGAACGCTACCCGAGCGACTACTTCGACCTTGGCCTCGTTGTTTTCAACGGGCTCGGCCACCCGAAAATCGTCCTGACGGGCTGGCACGGCGGGAATCGAGTCTGCGCAGATACCCGCCGCCAACGGCAACGCATCGCCACGGCGCAGCATGTCGCAGACCCGTTGCAGGGCACCGATCAGCCCGTCGATCTCGCTCAGGGTGATACAGGCTGGCGGCTCCAGGCGAATCACGTTGGAGTTGCTGCCCGACGGTGCTACCCGCAACGCTTCGAACTGCAACAGGTAACCGGCGATCAAGTAACCCAAGGCATCGTTGTACTGGGCCGACGCCTGTACCAGCGAGCTGCTGACACTCAAGTCGTGCAATTCCAAACCCACCAGCAAGCCACGCCCGCGCACATCGGCGATCACATCCGGATAGGCCATCTTCAGTTCATCGAGCGAGGCTTTGAGGTAGGCGCCCTTGCTGCGTATGTCTTTGAGCATCGCGTCATCATTGGCGAACAACCGGCGCAATGCCGACAGCGCGATATGGCAGGACGGATCGTCCTCGGCGAAGGTCGAGCTGTGGATGTAGCTGAACTCGCCTTCGTAGTGGCTGCTGCGGATCACCGTCGCGGCGATTTTCATCAAGCCGCCGCCGAGGGCCTTGGACAGGCAGTAATAGTCGCCTTGCAGGTTGAACTGGCTGCTGGCAAGAAACGTCCCGGCGCGACCAAAACCCGACTGCACTTCATCGACGATCAGCGGGCATTGTTGCTCGTTACACAGCTTGCGCAGCCCCAGGTAGAACTCGGCCGCGAACTCGTTGATGCCGCCTTCGCCCTGAATCGGTTCCATCAACACGGCGGTAATCGCACTGAACGGCAGTTGCAGCACGTTCAGGTGTTCGCCGTCCCATTGCAGGCTCAACCAATGGTGCCTGTGCCGGGCAGGCAATTCCTGCAACTGATGGGGCTGCTGTGGGTCGATGAACTCCACGTTCAGACCAAAACGGGCAAACGGCGCGCGGTACTGACGGCCATAGGTCAGTTGCACGGTATTGACCAATTTGCCGTGGAAGCTGCCGCGCAGGGCGACGAATACCGGTTCGATGTGCAACTGCGCCAGGTTGTGCTGGCGAACGGCTTCAACCAGCTGACGCAAGGTCACGCTGTTCAGGTTGGCCGGCAGGACACCTGCAGGCAGGTCGAGGTCGGCCACATCCAGCTCGCGGTAAGCGCGTTCGCTGGCGGTCAGGCTGGCCAGGGTGAAATCGATGTCATCGAACTGCTTTTGCAGGCTTTTCTGGCGACGGAACTCCGCGTGCTTGACGGCGATTTCCACCGCCTCCGCGCCACTGTTGGAGAAGGTCGAAATATAACGTTCGGTGTTCTTCAGTTCGCGATTGAAGGCGTCGCTGAGCTCTCGCCCCAATTGCCCGGCCGCACCGCGGATCGACATTTGTGCGTTGAACGGCACGTCGCTGCGTAGCAGCGCACATAGCTGATCGACAAACTGTGGGTCGTTGTGGCCGAACAGTGCCGCACCGTAACCGCCGAGAAAGTCGGTGACCGTGACCATGTCGCCCTTGCGGTTGCGGTAGAACAACTGGCTACCGAGGGCGCGCTGAAACTCACACTCCAGGCCCAGTGCCTGGAGCAGGCCGACGAATTTGGGCCGAACGAAATCGCGATAATCCATGACAGTCATATCCCTTGAAAGTAAAAAAGAGGCGGTAGTCAGCGGCAGTCCTGAGTGACCTTTGCGCTGTAGAGCACTTGATAGGCGGCGCTGAAGCCGTTGTCGTCGCGGTTCAGCACCAGGCAATGCGCAAGGTTCGCGGCGTGGGGTGCGCCCTGAATAAACGGCAGGTTCGCCACTGGCTGCTGCAAGCCGGCAATCGGCGGCACGCTTTGGGCCTGCAATGCGCAACGCGCAAGTATCAGATCCACCAGGCTCGGCGCCGCGCTGAGAATGCCGTTGATCGCCAACCCGCTGGTGATGTGCGAGGCGCGCGCAAGGGCCAGCGTCTGGCACAACACGCGGTCTTTGTGCGCATCGCCGGTGCCGCTGCACACCAACACATCGGTTGGGCTGTCGGGCAGGCTCAAGCGACCGAGGGTGGCATGGGCCGTCATCTCGGCGAGGCACGCCTGAGGACCGGCCGGCAGGTCTTCGCGCCGGCGCAACACCAATGCTGCCGCGCCCTCCCCGGCAATGCCGCCGGTGCCCCGAAGGTCAAACGGCAGCAGAGTGTTCGAGCCGTTGGCGCTGATGACACCCGCCTGGACCAACCCGGACAGCGCCAGGGCATCCAGCTCGCTGCCCGCACCGACAACGATTGCCGCGTCAATCCGGCCATCCTGCAAAGCGGCCGTAGCCTCACGCAAGGCTGCCAGGTTGCCGGCGACACCTTGCATATAGGCGTTGCACTCACCCACCAGTTTCAGCGCCAGGCTGGTGACACCCAGCAAGCAGTTGCTCAAGCCTTTGAGCACCAGAAAAGGGTCCTGGGCACGGTCTTGCAGGATCCGTTTGGCGAACGCCGCCATGTCGGCCACGCCGTCCTGCCGACAGCCGAGCAACAACTCGGCATAGGATTCCAGAGACGGATGGGTGTAGCCGCCCTGACAGCAATACAAACCGAAACGGACATCCGGCTGCTCACCGGCCAGGCCTGCTTCTTCCAACGCCTGACGTACCGCGCTGACACCCCAGATCACTGCCGGCGTGCAGTAACGCTGAAGGTTTTGCGCAAGGTCCTGTCGGCTGCGTTGGTGGTCCTGATCCTGAATTTGCCCGAACGCCACCACGCGTTCGCTGCTGAACCGTCGGGCGTTCAGCGCCGTAATTGCACTGCGCCCTTCGGTTGCGGCCGCCCAGAAAGACTCGACACCCCAGCCACTGGGCAACACGCAACCCGCACCGGCAATCGCGACCGCCTGTTTCATCGCGGCGCCTCCCGGTACTTGCCCAGCGCCAGCGAAGTGTTGAGGCCGCCGAAACCGAAGGAGTTGCTCAGGGCAACGTCGACCCTGCGCTTGACCGCTTGATGGGCGCAGTAGTCGAGGTCGCATTGTTCGTCGGCATCATGCAGGTTCAGGGTCGGCGTGACCCGATCATCCCGGCAGGCCAGGGCCGTGAGCATGAACTCCGGTGCTCCGGCGGCCGCAATCAGGTGGCCGAACTGGGATTTGTTGGCCGTCACCAGCAACCGCCGATAATGTTCGCGCTCGGCGAACAGGGTCTTGATCGCCAGGGTTTCGGCGGCATCGTTGAGGGGTGTCGACGTACCGTGGGCATTGATCAGATCGACCTGTTGCGGCGCCAGCCCGGCATCCGTCAGGGCCGCCTGCATCGCCAGCACCGCTCCCCGGCCCTGCGGGTCGGGTGCGGTGATTTTGTAGGCATCCAGGCTGCTGCCGAAACCCAGCACTTCGGCGTACGGCGTTGCCCCTCGGGCGAGCGCCCGTTCGAGGGTTTCGAGCACTACAAAACCACCGCCTTCACCCGCAATCAAGCCACTGCGATGGCGGTCGAACGGCCGACACAGTTCGGTACCCCAACGCTGTTCACTGCTGGCGGCGCCGAGCAGATACAGCGCGGTCATGGTGTCCAGGCTCAGCACCGAATCGGCGCCCCCGGCAATGGCCACCTCGACCTCGCCGCGACGGATCATCTGGAATGCATTGCCGATGGCCTGGGACGCTCCCGCGCAGGCGCTGCTGATATTGATCACCGGGCCTTCACTGCCGACGCCATCGGCAATCACCCGCGCAAGACGGTCGTTGCTCTGACACAGTGAACTGTCAGGATCGACCTGCGCCTGTCGCGCCATCAATTGAGCCCAGGACGGCGCCTGCGCCGGGTTATCCGCCAGGCTGAGCAGCATGTCCTGCAAACGATGAGCAGGTGCGCCGGACGCTGACAATACCGCCGCGCCACGCAACTGTTCGGGACTCAGGCCACTGTCGGCAATGGCTTGGGTGGCCGCGACCCAACCAAAGCGGGTGCGTTTTTCCAGCGACAACCCCCAGGCCGGATGGTCTTTCAAGTGTGCCGGCATCAAGCTCATGTCCACGGGCGCTGCGTAACGCACGGGGAACGCACCCGCCTCGACACCTTCCGGTTGCCATGGCCGAATGCAATGCTCGCCGGCCAACATTTTTTGCCACATGGACTGCCACTCGAAACCGAAGCCGGTGACGGCGCCCATGCCCGTGATCACGACCCGTGTGGGGCTCATGGGTAACTCTCCATTGTCTCTGTGTCCGACGACATTCTGGCCAGCAGCACCGCGCCCCAATGCCCGCCTCGGCTATGTTCGAGCAACAGCGTGTAACGGCTGCAATCCAGTGCCCAGGTCACAGCGATTTCGCTGAGCAAGGCGCTGGCGCCCAAGTCACCTACCAACGCCTTGGAGTGTTCGAGGGTGTGCCCCGATCGGGCAAACAACGCGGCAATCTGCGGATCCTGTGCATCGGCGACGACTTGCCCGACATCGCTGAGGCACAGTTCTTCGTTGCTCAAAGCACGCTCAATGACGTCGCGACCAACCGCCAGTCCACGCTCGGGTTGCGCGCTGTAACCACGGGCAAACCCGGCAATACGCAACGCAGACTGAGCACCGCTGCCCGGATTGGTCGTCAGCAACAGTGCCGCAGCACCTTCGCCGAAAACCCACGGGCCGGGGTTCACAGGTGGGTGAGTAGCGTCACGCAGGTACAACGCCGGGGTGATGTTCGGACTGCTACTGACGACGACGGCAGCATCGGCACGGCCTTCGCTCAGATGGGCGGCGGCCTCCATCAAAGCATCCAGCCCCGCATTGCCCTGGGAGCAAAAACCGCCCATGGGTCCCTTGCAACGCAAGGCCTCAGCGGCGTGGGCCATGACGCTGCTGTTGAGCATCATCAGCGCATGCAGCGGCGGTGTGTGGGCAAAGAATTGCGCCAACAGATCCGCCGGTTGTGCGCCAATGGCCTGCACTGCATCCCAGCACGAGCTGGGGCCATCCACTTCCGGAATGGCAGCGATCAATGCGATCCGCTCGTCGGGCAGTTCCAGCCCACGCAAGGTCTCGGCGAGACGGCCGGCGCAATACAGCAGGCGCGCGCCCTGAGGCTCGAGGCTGCGGGACAGCTTGCGGTCGTACACACCAGCCGGCAAGGCGGGCGCTGCGACACAATGGGCCAGGCGTGCCGGGTCGAAATCCAGCGGTTGCGCGGCCGGAGGTTGACTGTCACGGGACGCACATTCAGTACCGGCGGCGTTGAGTACCGACGCAGCGGTGATATAAACAGCGGTTGAATTGGATCTGATCATGTCATGCCCTGCCCAGCACCAACGAACTGTTCACGCCACCAAACCCGAAGGAGTTGGAGAGCACGACATTGATCGGTTGCTGCAACGGTTCGCAAAGGAATTTCAACTCTGGAAATTCGGATTTTTCCGGCTGGAAATTGAGGGTCGGCAAGGCCACGCCCAACTGAATGCTCATCAACGACAGCACCGCCTCAATGGCACCACTGCCGGCCAACGAATGCCCTACGGCAGATTTGTTGGCGGTGAACGTCATCTGCTCCAGGGTTTCGCCGAAGACCTGCGCCAGGCCCAGGGCCTCGCAACGGTCATTGGCCTGTGTCGACGTACCGTGAACATTCACATGGTCCACAGCCGCACTGGTCAGTTCGGCATCGGCCAGGGCCGCCGTCATGCAGGCGGCATACTTGCTGCCGTCGCGGCTGCTGGAGGTGATCTTCTCTGCCTCGCACAGATTCGCGTAACCCAGCACCCGGCCCAGCGAACAGGCCTGACGACGCTCGGCATGCTCGCGGGATTCCAGCACCAACAGCGCCGCCCCTTCACTCAGCACAAAACCGCAACGGTCCGGCATGAACGGCCGGCTCTGTTCTTGTGGGGAAAAGTCCACTCGCTGGCAGAGTGCGCCCAGCCCATCAAAGCTGTAGTAGGACAATTCATGGGCCATCAACTCCACCGCGCCACACAACGCCAGGTCGATCTCGCCACGGGCGATCGCTCGATAGGCGCTGCCGATGGCCATGGTGCCGGCGGCACAGGCATCGGAATGTGTGGAGATATGGTCACGTACACCCAGCCATTCGGCGAGATGGCGGGTTTGCTGATCAACCCGCCGGGCAAACGCCCCACCGCTGAGGGTGTGGTTATCCAGGTACTGGTCGAGATCGACCCGCCCCTGATCGTCCATGTAACGGCTGGCGTCCCGCAAATCACCGCTCGCGCAATATTTGTTGGCCCCAACGAAAATGCCGCTGGCGACTCGGGCAAATGCACCATCGGCCAACCCGGCATGGGCCAGCGCCTGACGGGCCACGTAATGCGAGAGCCATTCCTGGCGGGAGGTGGTCTGCAGATCGCCCGGAAAGGCCGCCGCGATGACCTGCCATTGTTGCTCATCGATAAATCCGGCCGCCGGGTTCGCAAACCCCAGTTCGACAAACGCCGGGTGCTGGCGAATGCAGGAACGGTTTTCGCAGATCGTCGTGAACAGCGAGGCCGCATCCAGTGCCGTGGGAGCCACCAGGCCATAGCCGGTGACCAGAACCTCTCTGGCCTGCATCAAGGCAACCCCTACGCCGAAGCCTTCAACTGGGTGGCCGCGTACTGCTCAACCAACAGACGCGAGATCGAGTCACCGTCCAGAGGGGTCAGGCGAGCACTGCAACCGCCACACACCACTTGTTTGCGTTCATTGAGTAGGGCATGAACCGCGCCACACTCCGGGCAGGTCTCGGGGAGGTAGTTGAAAACGTTATGGCACTGCTGCGCCCAGTTACGCACGGTGGTGGCCGAGAAGACATCGCCCGGCTGCATGCCCGCGTGCAACTGGCCCGGCGCATAAGCGCTGAGGCTGTGCTCCAGCAAGGCCACGCCGTCCTGCGTGATTCGGCCATTTTCGACAAACCGGCTGGCGTCGCCGAACACCGCTACCGCGTGATCCAGCACGCTGGTTTTCGGCAAGGTGCAACCGTACTGACGGCCCAGCTGGAAGCTCAGGTCGACGATGTCCAGCGAGTCGGCGCCGAGGTCGTCAACGATACTGCTGTGCTCTGCCACGTCGCCCCTATCCAACACCAGCAACTGCGCAAGAATCTCCTGTGTACTGCTGATAACGCTGTCCAATTCCAACGGATTGTTCATTGATTGCTTCCCTACAAAAGCCGCATTGAATGAATAAAGTCATCGGGCCAAAAAAGCTGTTTTCAGGCCAGGTCTATCGAGGGCCGGGAGTCTAAAGTCTCCCCCTAAGGGGAGAGTCAACGTGCCATCGTTCAGTAGGTTATTGCCGCGTTCACTGGCTTGCCGAACAGGTGATAACCCCCCACCGCAAAGCCGGCCAGAGGCAACAGCCAGATGGCCCAGCGGTGGGTTGCACGCCATTGGGTCGCGTGATCGAGGGAGAGCAGAAACAGCGCGGATGCCGATCCCGCAAGAAGCGCTACGGCGCTGGCCATTTCCGACCAGGGCATGCGTGGAAACATCAGCCACGCAGCTAGCCAGCCGGCGACCAGGGTCAGCGGCAAGCCGATCGTCAGCGCTATTACTGCGTCCGTGGCGCGGCGAGCCCAAAGGCGGCAGAAGTGATCTTAGGTCAACAGTTGAGGTAATTAACCTGCAAGGCCGCTGCGCATCGGGCGATGCCAGCCCAATGCCCTCGACATCGACCGCGAGCATCGTCGTGGATTTGACCTGTGCTTGGCTTTTATCAAGTCGAACTGGCGGTGGCAGCGTAAGTTGCCAATAACCATTGGCCGGCTACGGACAAGAATCATGAACCGCCCCGCTCCCTCACGCTTTCGCCTGTATGACGAACAAGATCTCGATAGCGTGCTGCGTACAATGGCGTATCAGGCCCTGGCGCTGATGCCTGCGCAACCCTTGGTACTGGTGGGAATTCAACGCCGAGGTGAGCCTTTGGCGCGTCGCCTGCAACTGCACTTGCAACAACTGACCGGTGGTGCCGCGCCACTGCCGCTCTACCCGATCAAGGTCAAGCGCTACGCCGACGACCTCAGCCTCCTGCATGCCCATACGCAGCTCACCGAGAACCCTGAACTGGCCAACCTGAATCTGGCCGACACCACCTTGCTGGTGGTCGATGACGTGCTGTACGAAGGGCACTCCCTGCTGCGCACCAGCGCTTACCTGGCTGAGCTTGGGGCGCGACGGGTACTCAGCGCGGTGCTCGTCGACCGTCACGCCTGCCGGCAACCCGTGCATGCACATATCGTGGGTATACACCTGCAAGTCGCCGAGCAGGACATCGTCGAATGTCATGTGCCGCCTTTCGAAGCGGATTTCAGCGTGGAAGTGATTCGCCACGGCCGAGCCGGCGATACCGCCTGAATCAACCCGCTGACGGGGGCCTGACTGTCAGAATGCTGCACGGGGCATGATTGACGAGCCGTTCGGTAGTATCGCCGATCAGCTTGGCCCAACGTCTGGGCTGCACCACGCCGACCACCACCACATCGATCTTCAGCGTGGGAACGAGAGACTGAATAACGCGCAGCGGCGCACCTTCGATAAAGTAGCGCTGCGCATAGGGAATGCCATGGATATCGGCCAGTTCATCGAATGGTAGCTGGAGTGACTCGCGCACCTGCTCCGCCCATGGCGCTGCAAGGTCGGGATTGGCCAGCATGGCCAACGGCAGATCGTAGACCGACAGCAGATGGACCTGGCCGTTGCATGGGCTCGCCAGTTGCCGGCCTGCTTCCACCAGCGCATGGTTCAGCGCTTGCTGCGCAAGGTCCGTCTTGGCCACATCCACGGCCACCAGTATGTTCGCGGGCATGGGCATGGCCCTGGCCTCGGCAGGTACGAGCAGCAATGGCACCTGACTGGTATGCAGCAACACATGGTCAACCGAGGATTTGTCGTTCAGGCCAAGTACCGGACTGGCGGGGAGCCCCTTGATCACCAATTCAGGCGCAAAGCGAGCAATACACGCCGGTACGAGGTCACGCGCCGTGGAGGTTTCCAGCGCTTCGAAGGTGGTGTGCAACCCTGCGGGCGCCTGCTCGTCGAGCAAAGCCTTGAGCCCGGCACTGAAGTGCGCGAACGCGGCTGAAGGTTGTGAAGCTTGCTGCCCTGGCTCGGGCAGGCCAGGTTCAGTGGGGGTGTGGATGCCCAGTACGTGCAAGAAGGCACCTGAGGCGTGAGCCAATGCCATGGCCCGATGCATCGCGGCATGGGCCTGGACCTTGGTCATGACCAGAAGAATCCGGCGGTACAGGCTCATCAGCCACCTCCTGGCGCGAATATGGGGTGCCGCACCGCTGTCATTATCGAAGCTGCCGCTCAGCCAATCTTGATAAATATCAAGGCCATCAAGCCCCACTGCGTCACCCTTGGCCTGTACCGGTGGGCCTTCATCGAGGCTGCCATCGCCGTGGAGGCCATCATGAACGCTTACTCGCGACTGCTACTTATCTGCCATCCAGATCTGCACCCCTCGCCTGCCCTGACGCGTGCTCAGGCGCTGGCCAGTATGACAGGCGCCACCTTGCACCTGGTGGTGCTCAGTCAACTGCCCTCACGCCTGGCCACCCTGGACCAGGTGCTGCGCAGCAATGCCCGCAAGCAGGACGCCGAGCACCGCAAGGCCTGGCTCGCGGACCAGGTGAAGGCGCTGGGCGAACTGGGCATTACCGCCTACGCCGAGACACTGGACGATGAAGACCCGCTCAAGGACTTGATCCGGCTGGCCCAACTGCACCGGGTGGAGATGATGATCAAGGACATCAGGCACGAAACCGCCTTGAGCCGTGCCCTGCTCACCCCCTTGGACTGGCAACTGCTGCGCCGTTGCCCGATCCCGATGCACCTGGTGGCCCAGGCTGAATCCAGGCTGCCAGCGCGCATACTTGTCGCCGTGGATCTTGTCGAGCACGACCCGGTGATAGACAGGCTCAACGACCACATCCTGCAATCGGCACAGGCACTGGCACAGCGATGCAAGGCGCAACTGCATCTGCTGCAGGCCTATGAACCCAGCACCAGCTTCGTTGCCTATGCCGCCGCACCCGTGGCCTGGACTGACAAGCTGATAGAGGAAATATCTGGTCGCGCGCGCGAGCGCATGGCGACGTTCGGCGGCCGTTACGGCATCAAGGCAGATCATCTGCACCTGGTGCGAGGTGCTGCCCGTAACGTGGTCAGCGACTACGCGAACCAGCATGGCTTCGATGTGGTGGTGATGGGTACGCTCTACCACGAGGGGGTGAGCAAGGTCGTTGGCAGTACTACAGAGCAAACCCTGTACAAGGTTCACTCCAGCATTCTGGCGATCCACGGTTGAGCGATCAGCCGTCTGGCTTCACGCCCTCCAGTTTGTCGCTGTGGCTTTTCTGGTACTTGTCCATTGGCATACTCTCGGTGCAGATTTAGGTGCGCAGGCCTTGGCATGCTCTGGCCTGCCCAGTGTCCGACTGCTGGCTATGCTCGACTTGATAAACGTCAAACCCCACAGTCCAACGCAGCTTATGTTGCTATGTACGACCAATGGAGCGCAGGGCATGAATGACACACCGCCGTTACTGTTCGCCCTGCGAGGCAGCCAGGCCTATGGGAATGCCGTGGCGCAACGCCTGGGCCGGACACTGTCAGCACATGAAGAGCGCGACTACGAGGACGGAGAACACAAGTGCTGGCCTGGCGAATCGGTCGACGGTCGAGCGGTCATCGTCTTTCACTCGCTCTATGGCGATGCGCACCACAGCGCACACGACAAGCTATGCCAGTTGCTGTTCTTCTGTGGTGCGCTCAAGGACGCCGGTGCAAGCCAGGTGACGGCAGTCACGCCTTACCTGTGTTATGGCCGCAAGGACCGCAAGGTAGAGTTTCAGGATGCGACCATCACCCGCCATGTGGCTTGCCTGATGGAAAGCTGCGGCGTCGACCGCGTGGTGGCGCTGGACGTACACAATCCCAGCGCCTTCGACAACGCCTACCGAATCCCCAGCTGGAACCTGCAATGCACCGCGCTATTCGCCCAACACCTGGCCCCGCTGCTCGGTGAACAGACAGTCACGGTCGTGTCGCCGGATATTGGCGGCATCAAACGCGCCGAGCAGTTTCGCCAGGTTCTGGCGGACCTGCTGGGACGCCCGGTATCTGTGGCCATGATGGAAAAGCACCGCCAGCAGGCGGGCCTGAGCGGCGAACACCTGGTGGGTGACGTGGCAGGCAGCACTGTCATCATGTTCGACGACCTGATCAGCACGGGGCAGACACTGCTGCGCGCTGCCCAGGCCTGCCGGAAGGCCGGAGCCAGGCGCATGCTGGCCGCTGCCACCCATGGCCTGTTCACCACTGGTGGCGAGCTATTCGACAGCGGTGTGTTCGAACGGGTACTGGTTGCCGACAGCATCGCGCCCTTTCGCCTGCCCGTGCGATGCCTGCAGCAGCTGGATATCGTCGATACCAGTGCCCTGGTCGCCGAGTTGCTTGCCAACCGCCGGGGCTGCGGCGCATGACCCCGACGCATGGCCCTACACCGCCAGGATACTGCAGGATATCTGGTACAACACATGCTCCGTGCTGCTGCCAAACAGTCGGTCCAGCCCCCTGGCGGTCCAGCAGGAAGTGCCTGCGTTCGGCCGGCGCACCGTAGCGGTCGGCCAGCGCCTTGAAATCGGCGACCGGTGCCACAAGTGAACGGCTTGCGAAGGTCACCAGGGGCAGTTGGTGGGAGCACCGTTCCACTGAAATACGAGGAGGGAGCGTCCATGCTCCTGAACGCGGTCGGGTCGCTCATTTGCTGCTTGTGATGGGAATCACTTTTTCAGGGTGAATCGCTTCGGCGCGCTTGGGCAAGTGCACCAGCAGCACGCCCTTGGCAAACTGGGCCGTGATCTTTTCAGCGTCGACTTCACGGGGCAACTGGAAGACCCGCTCGAAGCTGCCGTAGTGGCGCTCCGACAGGTGGTATTCCTTGCGCTTTTCGTCGACTTCTTCCTGCTTCTCGCCGCGGATCACAACGCTGCCATTGACCAGCTTGATCTCGATGTCCTTGTCGTCCACACCAGGCAGTTCGGCGCTGATGCAAAACTCATCGGCCAGTTCGCTGATATCCATCGCCGGCATGCCATGGCTGAACAGCTCACGGCGCCAGAATGGCTCGACATCGAACGGCGTGTGGCTGAACGGCATGCGTAGTGGCCGGCGCCCGAAATCGTCGAACAAACTGTCGATCTGTCGCCGCAACTGCTGGAATGGACGCCACAAGTCCGATGGCTCGGTGCTTGGTGGCGAAGCCTTTGTGGGCTGGGTGGCAGCGGGTGTGACAGGTACTTTCTTGGCTGTTTCGGACATGACGACCTCCTCGAATGAGTAATGCCTCACTGGGTGACACCTCGATCTTGCGCTGGCAGGCAAGCGCACGTTTGACCTTTATCAATCAGGATGCGGCCACCATCATCTGTCGGTTTGATCCTGATCAAAGTGTTGCCATCGCAGGGGCTTAGCTTATATGGAGCGTGGCCCGCCCAAACCTGTTCGAGGCGCATATGGACGAGGATCACAGTGAATGTGTCCGTTTGCTGGAAACATTGCCGGGGCCCGGCATACAGTACCTTCGCCTGATGCTGTGCAACCCGCAACGCAGCGAGGCGATGCCAGGCCAGTATTGCCAACTGGCGAATCAAACCCAGCGCTGGACCTGCAACTACATCAGCATGCCTGGCGCAGCGGGTCGGTTCATGGTCGCCACCCGCAGCCTCCTGACATTGCAGGTCGGAGATCTGCTGGAGTACTCAGGGCCTCTGGGCAGCGCCTGGCCGGTGCCCTTGCAGAGTGTGCGACTGCTGGCTATCACTCACGGCGAGGGGGTTTTGGCGCTACTTTGCACACTGGATGAGGTTCGCTGTTGGCTACCTTGGGTAGAGGTGAGGCTGTTGCACGAAAGCTTTGAGCAGGAGCACCTGCCCGCCGAATGTCAGCCATGGATCTCAGCGTTTACCTCGGTGCCACGCAACAGCAGAAGCGTTTGGATTCAACTGACTGAACAGCTGGAGGATTTCAAGCCGGACACTGTCTACTGCTGCGCGCCGTCCTTGGTGGCAAGGCATGCCGCGCGCATCTGTTGGCAAAAAGGGGTCCCGATACAGCGTATCTGGTTGCGGGCAGACCATGTGTCGCGTCCATCCTGGAGTTGTCAATTTCCTCTGAATGGGCCTGTGCAACGTTATGACAGGATTCTCGAGGCCCTCAATTCGGCTCCTCCATCCGACCGAGCTTGAGCAGGCCTTGTTGATCGATGAGTCGGACCTCCCGGCCAACACATTGCAGGAGCCCAGCCTGATTGAACCGGCTGAACAGCCGGGAGACAGTTCTTCAGGGCCTGACATGACGATGTCTGCGCTTCTTCTTGCGGGCTCTATGAACGCTAGCCGCTTCGCCCGAAGTTTCTGAGGCAACTGACCAAGGGGCATGGTTGTGCCCTACTAAAGCTTGATCGAGATCAAGTCAGGCCAATGTGCTGCCCTCATGCTCGACGTGGACAGCCTTCAACCCGTTTTTCTACCTGAAGGCCCCTGTGGTTTGCCGGCCGTCGAAGCGGGTGAGGCGCTTACTGAGCGACTACCGCATCAGTGAGCCCTGTCGTTGAGCATGACTGGCAACCTTATAAGTCTGCATTGTCTGGTAACGTGAAGAGGATTTGTCATGAATACCTTACTGAACGAACTTCACGCCTATCATCATGACATGGCCAACAAGATAAGCCAGATCAGGAAATTGCTGAAAAAGCTAAAGCATGAGCCCGATGGTACTGATGACTGTAAGCTTTTGTTCGAGATGTTGGAGGCCTTGCACAGTAATGCAGAGCGGCACCACCATGAGAATGAAGAAATCATTCGGCGAGCCTTGCTAGCCACGGAGGCGCCGATCCACCCGCGGATCCTGGATATCGAGCGAGATCACCAGGCATTTGCGCGCATTGCTGGGCAATTGAATACATTAGCGGCTACAACAAAAAACACGAAAGTAATCGCTGACACTGTTGATGACTACATCGAAAAATATTACGACCACATGGAGTCGGAGGAAAACATATTCTTTCCAGCTGCAGACAAATGGCTTTCAAACAGTCAATGGCTGGAAATAAAACATCAATGGCACTAACTGGAGTGCACATTCAAGCGTCCAACCGCCCCATCTCCATCACACGAGGATACTGCCATGGCTCCTGCTGATACTTCCCGTCAATATACCGCGCCCTCGTTTCCCAAGCCCGCGGGCGAACATTGGATCGAAGCCCTCGACAATGGCACCCATGTACTGATCAGGCCGCTGCAAGCCAAGGACCGGGAGCGCGAGAGGGCCTTCATCGAACGGCTGTCACCGCAGTCGCGGCATTTTCGCTTCCTGTGCCAGATCAAGGAGCCCGGTGAGGCGATGCTCGACCAGTTGATGGCGGTCGACCAGGACCGACAAGCCGCCTATGTCGCCCTCGCCCATGTGGACGGCGAGCTGCAGGAGGTGGGCATATCGCGTTATGCCGCCATTGCCGGCAAGGATGAATGCGAATGCGCCGTGACGGTGCTCGACAGCTGGCAGCACCATGGCCTGGGCCGCCTGCTGCTCAAGCACCTGACCGATCATGCCCGGGCAAAGGGCCTGCGGCAGATGCACTCGATCGACTCAGCCGCCAACCTGGCGATGCGCGACCTGGCCAAGGCGGCAGGATTCACCACCAGCACCGATCCGGATGATCCGGCCCAGGTCATCCATCGCCTCAACCTGACCTGAAGCGCCGTTGCGCCAGCGCCTGGGGCAGCCACCGTGCTGCCCCGCCGCTTCAAGCCTCACGACCTCCGGCCATATCCGCACGAGGAGGGTATCCATGAACAGTAACTCGCGGAAACTGATGGAAAAGCTCTACGGCAAGCAATGCCAGGTCGACAGCGCTGAGATCGCCCCCCTGCTGCATCAATTCGCCGAACCCTTGCCCGACCTGAACTCCCCCGCATTCGCTGCGCTGTTCGACCGCTACGCCGACGCCCGTGTAGTGATGCTGGGCGAGGCAAGCCATGGCACCAGCGAGTTCTATCGCGCCCGTGCAGCAATTACCCGGCGTCTGATCGAACAACACGGATTCAACATCGTGGCCGTCGAAGCCGACTGGCCGGATGCCGGACACGTCGACCAGTACGTGCGGGGCTTGGCCCATTCGGCATGGAAGCGCCATATTTTCAGCCGTTTCCCAACCTGGATGTGGCGCAACAGCGAGGTCAAGGCATTCTCCCACTGGCTGCATGGACACAATCGCCTGCTGGCCGTCGAGCGCCGCGTCGAGTTTAGAGGCCTGGACGTCTACAGCCTGCGCAACTCCATTCATGAAGTGCTGGCCTTTCTGGACCGGGCAGATCCGCACCTGGCTCGCGAAGCGCGCCGCCGTTATGGTTGCCTGACGCCCTGGCAGGATGACCCGGCCCTGTACGGCCACTTCGTCGAACGCGGTGGCGTCATGCCGTGCGAGCAGCCTGTGGTTGAACAGCTGAATGTGATGCTGGCCGAACAACTGTCGGGCCTGATCCGCAACGATGAAGCGTTCTTCAATGCCACCCAGAACGCACGGGTGATCATCGCTGCGGAGCAATATTACCGCGCGATCTACCGAGGCTCGACTGCCTCCTGGAACCTGCGCGACCGGCATATGTTCGATACCCTGCGCGCACTGCTGGAACATCGCGGGCCACACGCCAAAGCCGTGGTCTGGGCACACAACTCCCACATCGGCAACGCAGATGCCACGGAAATGGGCTGGAAAGGCCAGTTCAACATCGGTCAGCTGTGCCGCAACGCCTTTGGCCGGGAGGCCGTGCTGATCGGCATGGCCACTGATCGCGGTCAAGTGGCCGCCGCCAGTGACTGGGATGGCGACATGCTGATCAAGGACATCCGCCCTTCGCGGTCGGACAGCTGGGAGCACCAGTTCCGCCTGGCAGGCGTACCGGCTTCCTTGACCGACTGGCGAGACCCACAGCGCAAGGAGTTGCGTCGCATCTTGTCCATGCCACTGCTCGAGCGCGCGATCGGCGTCATCTACCGACCGGAGAGCGAACGGCTGAGCCATTACTTCGAAGCAGTGCTGGCCGAGCAATTCGATGCCATGCTCTGGATCGAACAGACCCAGCCGGTCAACGCCCTGCCTCTGCCGAAACAACAGCATCTCGAGCCGGAAGACGAAACCTATCCGTTCGGCGTCTGAATATCCGGCCTGCAAGCCTCAGGGGGAAGAGGCTTGGGGGCCGCGACTGGCGAGCATGTCCACCACATACTGGCTTCTGCCGCTCAGCCGGCCGCTGCCATGGGCAAAAATGACCAAGGCACGGGTGTCGGTAGGTAACCGTAGGTCGGCCAGCATTCTACGCCCGGCCATTTCATCGAACGCAGCTGCACCTCAGTCATCTTCAGCCTCCCCGGCACGCACCCTGGAGGACTCCGCGAACCCGGCCTTGTCCATAAGCGCGATGACTTCTTCGTCCGAAGTCTGGGGAAAGTCCTGGTACCAGTAGCCGACCGAAACCATCCGCTCAGGCACCAGCGGGCAGACCACCTCGTCCACTTCGCCCCACATGGCCTCCAGCGTTTCCGGTGGCGCGACTGGCACCGCGACCACGATACGCACAGGCGACAACGCCCGTGTCGCCTGAATGGCCGCCATCATCGAGGCTCCGGTTGCCAGGCCATCATCAACCAGTATTACGGTCTGGTCCTTGAGCCGAAGCGGTGGTCGGGTACCTCGATAGGTGCGCTCGCGACGTATCAGTTCCTGGGTTTCCCTGACAACCACGCTTTCCAGCAAGGTGCGATCGACCGGATAAGCCCGCAGCGCATCGTCGTTGAGAATCTTCACCCCACCCCCGGCGATCGCACCCATGGCATATTCAGGGTGCGATGGTATTCCAAGCTTGCGCACTACCAGCAGGTCCAGGCGAACCTTGAGGGCGGTAGCGACCTCGTAAGCCACCGGCACGCCGCCTCGTGGCAAGGCGAGCACGATCACATCAGACCGTCCGGCATATCGGCTCAACAACGCCACCAGGCAGCGACCGGCTTCAGCACGGTCGGGGTACAGGGTGCGACGAGCAAGATCATGCGACATGCAAACCTCCCGCGCCGCGACGGGCGCCTGTCGTTTCAGCTACTGGCAAGCACTACTACCATTCAAGGCACCGTCGCCCGGGCCCCTTCAGGCAGCAGGTCGAACTGCTCGAGGCAGCGCTTTTCGTCGTCTGCCGTCAACCCCTTGTATGCGCTCACTTCCCGCATCGGCGTTTCCAACAAGGCCAGGCGTATTACCCCATTGCGATCCAGAAACGTTTGCGCCAGGCAGGTACACACCGGCTTGCCGACCAATGCCGTGAGCTTTTCATCCTCAGGGGTGTTCACCCGGGCCTGCAGGCTGTCTGTGCAATTCTCCACGATACGGTCCACCGAGCGCCCCGCCAGCCAAAGCGTGCCGCCAGCGAGCAACGCCAGGAGCAGCAACATGCTCAAGAGCACGTTCGACTCCTGGGTGACCGAGCGCAGGAAGGCAAGCCGAGCCTGCCAGCCCGTGGCCTGGCCATTGAATATGGTCTTGCCTACCGTGCGTTTCACGCCACGCTGCACCACCCACCCCAACGCCACGCACAAGGCGAGCAAGGCCAGCAGCATAAGTGGATGTTGCATCGGCAGGCGCCAGTTCGGGCTCAACGACCGGTAGGCAGCTACCACGACGAGCAATGCGAAGATTGCCACGATCACCCCCAGGCTACCTCGTGGCCGATGCATCCAGGCCCGCAGTTTCGCCCTTGCTTGTGTATCCATGACAGCCTCCCGGCCCAGGCTAGCGCACTGGGTCAATAGCAACCGTTTCGTGGTACTCGGGTACGTACACCTGCCAACCGAGCTCGATGCTGATCCGCCGCCGCAACGTGTCGGCGGCGTGCGGCTCACCATGGATGACATAGGTCTGGCGTGGCGGGCGGGCGAAACCGCGCAACCACTCCATGATCTCGTCGGCATCGGCGTGCGCAGAGAGATTATCCATCGCATGCACCTGGGCCCGGATAGGCACGTCTTCACCGTGCAGGCGCACACTGTGCGCGCCAGCTACGATATCGGCGCCGCGCGTACCACCGGCCTGAAAACCAGAGAACAGAATGCTGTTGCGCGGGTTGGGTGCCAACGCCTTGAGATGGTGCAGAACGCGCCCACCGGTCGCCATGCCACTGGCGGCGATGATGACCGCAGGTTCACGCAGCTGATCCAGACGCCGGGATTCATCTACCGTGCGGATGATATGCGTGCCCCTGCACATTGCGGCGCATTCCTCCGGTGTCAACCGATGCTCGCTCCTGAACTGCTGGTACAGGACGGTTGCGTCGGTGGCCATCGGGCTGTTGAGGTAGACCGGGATATCAGGTATCAGGCCATCGCGCTTGAGCTTGTACAGGTAGTACATCAGCAATTGGGCACGGCCAACGGCGAACGACGGCACCAAGGTGATGCCATGACGCAGGAGGGTCTGGTTGATGACCTGGGCCAGGAATTGCTCGGTCGATTCGGTTGGATGCTGGCGGTCGCCATAGGTGGACTCCACCAGCAGCACATCTGCCGTCCTGATCAGTTCCGGTGCACGCATGATCGGGTCTTGTGGCCGTCCCAGGTCGCCGGAAAAGACCAAGGTCTGACCATCGGCCTTGATCTGCACCGTCGCCGCGCCGAGTATGTGTCCAGCCGTACGCAGCAGCAGCTCCATGCCCTGCGCGACCATGATCGGTTGATGCAACGCCACAGGGCGCAACAGTGCCAAGGCGCGCTTTGCATCCTGTTCGGTGTAAAGCGGGCGTGCCGGCGAATGCCTGGAGTAGCCATGCCGGTTGGCATGCTCGGCCTGCTCCTCCTGCAGCCGGGCACTGTCGAGTAACAGGATCTCGGCCAAGGCACAAGTGGCCGGGGTTGCGTAGATAGGCCCGGTATAGCCCTCCCGCGCGAGCACCGGAAGATAACCGCTGTGGTCGAGATGGGCATGGGTCAGTACCACGGCATCGAGCGCGCTCAGCGCCGCCGACAACGGTTCCCAGTTGCGCAGGCGCAGTTGCTTGTAGCCTTGAAACAGCCCGCAGTCGATCAGCACGCGGCTGCTGTCGCGAGTCAGCAGGAACTTGCTGCCAGTCACGGTCCCGGTACCACCAAGAAATGTCAGTTGCATGGCCAGGGCTCCAGGGCTTCGAGCGCTTGCGGGTGAAACGCCAGGACGCTGCACGGTGGACGGCTGATGATGCGCTCGGTAGTGTCGCCCAGTAGCTTGTCCAGGCCCTTGGGTTGCACGACCCCCATGACCACCGTGTCGATGTCCAGCGCAGCGACCTGCTCGCGAATCACATGCACGGGGCCACCTTCCATGAAGTGGCGGCGATCCGCCGCGACCCCCTCGGCGTCCGCCAAGGTGTCGAACGGTTCCTTCAAGGCACTGCGCATCTCATCGATCCACGCCTGGGTGACGTTCATGTCCGAGGCGAACACGCCTGCCAGGTTGTAGGCCGAGAGCAGGTGCAACTGCGCATCGCATTGCAGCGCCAGCGCCTGCGCAGCACGGATCAGCCCACGGTTGAAGGACGCCTGGACGTCGGGTGTTTCGCTGAAAGAAGTGTCGACGGCGACCAGCACGCGCTTGGACAGCGACACCGCGGCCGCCGGCACGAAATGCGTGACACCCTTCAAACCCCGCATCAAGGCGCAATCCAGAGGCGTGCGGAACAGTCGCACCATGGCTGGCGTCGCTTCGCTGTCCTTGATGACCATATCGGGCTGCAGTTCGCTGATGTAGTCGATGGCCTGGCTGCGGATGTCGTCCGCCTGCAGGCTGTCGACCGTCAAGGCGATGCTGCCGCCACGGTGACGCTCGACCAACCCCGCCAGCCGCACACGGTAGTGATCGAACTGGCGCTGGATATCTGCCTCGTTCAATCGCTCTTCGCGCAGCAGGTGCTCCTGCGTCGGTTCGAACAAGCCCAGCACATGCACACTGGCACCACTGACATGCGCCAGGGCCAGGGCCCTGCGCAGTGCGGCCGAATGCGGATCGACCTCGGTGAGCAGCACCAACAGTTGTCGATATTGACCCATGGTGAACCTCCGGGCTTGCGCGGCTGGCGTGATGATGTAGGCGATTGTCCGAAGACGGGTCGCTTCGCGCTTGATGCAGATCAGAAAAACCACCGTCGAGCCTGAACTTGACGATTGTCAGAACCGGCGCCGCCCAGCACGGTACAACCACTGCAGCAAGCATCGACCAGGTGACCGGGAGGCGACATGAACAGGCAGCAGACTGAACAGCCAGACGCGTGCGAGCATTGGATCGAAAAGCTTTCGGACGGCTCTGCCGTACTGATCCGCCCGCTGGATGAGAAAGACCGCGAAAGGGACCGCCGCTTTCTCGGCACGATCGCCTACGAGGCACGGCGTTTCCGCTTCATCGCCGGCCTCAGTGGCGGCCTTCCGAGCCTGGATGCGCAGCATATGCCTGTGGATCATCACCAGAGCGAAGCCTACGTTGCCCTGGTCCATGCAGATGGCCAGTTGCGGCAGATCGGGGTCAGTCGGTATGCCAGTGTTCCCGGCAGCCGGCTCTGCGAATGCGCCATAGCCGTACACGAAGAATGGCAACGCAAGGGGTTGGGCCGGCTGCTGATGCAGCACCTGATCGCGGCCGCGAAGCGCAATGGCTTTCACTGCATGATCTCCAGGGACCTGGCGAACAACTACGCCATGCACCGGCTGACCAAGGGACTGGGGTTCAGCTCACGCTACCTGGGTGGCGATGTCAGCGAAATCATTCACGAACTTGACCTTCGCGCCTGAAAACAAGGCCCTTTCGGGCCTTGCAGCCTAGCCTCTGGAATGCTCCGGTGAAATCACCAGCACGCTGCTGGACAATCGATGCAATACCCGCTCCGCCGTGCTGCCGATGAACCAGCCAATGCCGTGATGGTGGTAACTGCCCATGACCAGCACATCGATATCATTGTTCTCCATGAACAGCGCCAGCACCTTGGCCGGGTCTCCCAGCCTCAGGTGGCGGTGTTCGGCGGCGATACCGTTACGTTCGGCCAGTGCCTGGAATGCCTCGCTTTGCGCCTCGTGCAGTGTCTGGGCGAGGTTGGAGTCGAACAGAAACGAATGCTCGCGGCTGCCACCTGAGTCCAGGTACATGGACCCGAGGTCGTAGGCATATAGCAGTTCGATCTGAGCGTTGCACTGTAGTGCCAGTTTCAGCGCTTCACTGATGATCTGGTCGTTGAACCCCTCAAACTGGTCCTCGGGGCGGGACAGGTCCACGGCAGCCAGAATCTTGCGCGGCAGCGCGTGGCTGGCCTGATGCACCAGGTGCAGGGGGATGCGGGTTTCCCGCAGCAACTGAATGTCAAGCGAGGTGAACATCGCCCGCGCCCACCAGGGTTCATGCTCGAAGGCCTTGATCAGCATGGCGAACGGCTGCTCGCGCAGGTGGACGAGGATCTCGTCCAGCGGATGCTGCACCCATACCACTTCGGTGGTGACCGTGACCCCGTTACGGCGCATCGAAAGCGCTTGGGTTTCCAGCCATGCACGGTGTTGCTGTACATAACCTTCACGCATCACAGCCAGCGCCTGGTCGTTGACCATGCCCGCCGTGGCAAGGCCTTCGAGATAGTCGAAAGCAACGATATGCAGGGCCATGCCCTTGGCCTTGGCCAGCGCAGCCGCACGGTCGTAGGCCGGGGTGCGCCGCATCAGGGGCGAGGCGATCAGCAGGAGTCTTTGCGGGTTGTCCATGGCACACCTCAGCGGTTGGGAAGTGTTCCTGGATCATCCATCACCCGCACCTGACGGATTTGATGTTTATCAACTGAACCACTGGGCGGACAAACGGCAACGCCCGCTGCGCGGAAATTTGATGCTGGTCAAAGCTTCTGGCCGTTAACGGCGCAATCTGGCCCTACACCAACAACAATCATCGAATGCCCCGGAGGCGTGCCATGGCGCTCATGAAAACCATCGAAGTCACCTATGGTCGTTCGCCAACCAGCGCGATAGCGTGATGAAAATGGCCATCACGCCCTGAACACCCCTGTTGCCGGCAGGGATGCCTTCGTTTCGCATGGATTTGCAGTTGGTTTGCTCATGCATGCTTTTGGAGGCTTCCATGAACATCTACGTCGAAAATGTTCCTCAGCAGAACCGCTGGTGGGTCCGCATGGACGACTGCCGGGTGAGCTTCAATACGTCCGCCGAAGCGCAAGCCTTTGTCGACCGGTTGAATGCGCGCCTCAACGCGCCCCACTCGCGGGACATGCTGGCCGACTGGTCACCACGCCCAGGTATGGGCAGCGTTGGCAAAGCCCATGCAGGGATGGCAGCCCAGGCAGATCTCCGATGCGCGAAGGAGGCCTGAAAATGACTGGCCTACTGAAGGTGACCTTGCTCGACCAACCTGCAGCGTCGAACCCGGCAACCCCGATTCACCTGAAACCGCTAACAACCCTGTGCACAGAGTGCCGTGTCAGCGGGCTGTGCCTGCCCACCGGTCTGCCCGTGCATGACAACAGTTGCCTGGGCGCACTGATCGGCCCGCGCATGCGTATTCGCAAAGGCGCCGCACTGTTCAACGCCAACGATCCGCTGACGACGCTTTATGCCGTGCGCTGCGGCAGCTTCAAGACCAGCCTGAACAGCGCCGAAGGCCAGGGCGTGGTGATCAATTTCTGGATGCCGGGCGATGTACTTGGGCTCGACGCCATCGCCACCGAGCATCACGTATGCGATGCCATTGCCCTGGAAGACAGCGAGGTGTGCCCTGTCCCCTATCGCCGGCTGCAGGCATTGGCGCGGGACTTTCCCGTCCTGCAGCAAAGCCTGAACCGTTTGATGAGCCGAGAAATCGTGCGCGAGCATGAGCGGGTGCTGATGCTGTGCAATCTCACCGCCGAACAGCGCCTGGCAAGCTTCCTGGTCGGGTTGTCACGGCGCTTCGTCAGCCGCGGTTATTCTGCCCACGGCTTCATGCTGCGCATGTCCCGGGAAGACATGGCTTCGTACCTGGGCTTGCGCCTGGAAACCGTGTGTCGCTCGGTCGCCCGCTTGCGCGCGCTGGGCATCGTCAGCATGCGTGGCAGACTCGTCGAGATACTCGATCTGCCAGCCTTGATAGCCCTCGAGCAAGGCGGCGCGGAAGTCAGCCCCAAGGACACTCCGAAGGCGCCATGCTCGACACGGTGAAGTCAGCCATGGTGCCGTCGCGCTGAGCATCGGCATGCTGGTGGGGCTCGAGCGCGAGCGCAAGAAAGACCGCAACGAAGATCATGCCGCCGCCGGCCTGAGGACCTTCGCCATCACCACCCTGCCGGGCTACGTCAGCCTGTTGCTGGCCGGGCCTGTGCTGGTTGGCAAGTCACAGCCGTGAGGCCCTTGGCCGCCGCCGCTGTACTGTCGAACCTCGCCAGCATCGCGCAATAAAAAACATCTCTGAGGGTGCGTTTTCCTTATGACTCTACGGCGCGCGCCATAACAGGACATAAATGATCATCGATATATCAACCGACTCAACAGACGCTCGACGATACCCTGCCGAACAAAAAAGCAAAAAAAACCTAGGAAACCCTAGGTTTTTTTGCAAGTAGCACCTTGGATGGCGGCTTTAACGCCCAGGCTCAGGATACGTCGCGCAGAAATCAACCTCCACAGCCGGAAGCGCATCAATCTCGGGCGTTTTGCCAAGCGCGACCGCGTCTTCCAAAACAATTTCCCTGGATCCTAGTTCATGTTCAAGGTCTGCACGAATCATGCGAAGCAAAGACCAGGTCAGCACACCGAGCACAGGTATCAAAGGCAGCGCGACGACAATGGTAGAAGTCTGAACAGCTTTCAGCCCGCCGACCTTGAGAAGCCCGATGCCAATGACCGCCAGTAACAGCGCCCATACAATCCGCAGCCAGCGCTGAGGTTCTTCATAACCGCTCAGCTCATTGGATGTAACTGACGCAAGCACATAAGCTGCCGAATCAAGCGTCGTTGCCAGGAATACAAAGCAAAGAAGAACGAAAGCGCCAATAACGAGACTTGAAAACGGCATGGTTTTCAAGATGGCGAGTACTGCCGCCGGAATACCCTGTGCTGACAGAATAGCACTGACATCCAGCTCGCCTGTCAGCTGCAGATTAAGCGAGTAGCCGCCCCAGACAGCGAAGAACACCCAGCAACCCAGGCTGCCCCACACCAGCTCCGCCAAGATGAGTTCCTTGATTGTCCGACCTCGAGAAATACGAGCAACAAACAATCCCATCATGGGTGCATAGGCAATCCACCAGGCCCAATAGAAAATCGTCCAGTCCTGAGGGAACGTACCTTTTGCAACAGGGTCCGTCCACAGACTCATGTGGATGAAATTATTGACCATCAGGCCCAGGCTGTTGGCCCAACCATTGATGAGCAACAAGGTGGGGCCAACAACCGCAGCGAACAAAAGAAGCGCAAAAGCCAAATAGACATTGATATCGCTGAGTATCTTTATCCCCTTACTCAGCCCAAACCAGACACTCATGCCGAACATCAATGTCCAGAGTGCCAAAACGCACATGTCAAATACAAAGGACTGCTGTATTCCAAAGATGTCGCTGGCCAAGGTCGAGACCAGGGGCACAGCCAAACCAAGGGACGTGCCCACGCCGCCAACAATACCGAAAACCACCACTGTATCAAGCGTAATACCCATCCAACCGTTCGACTTGTCGCCCAAGACACCACGCGCGGCCACCGACAATCTCACACCAGGCTGTCGACGAACATACATCGAGTAGGCAATGGGTAACGCCGGCAAGCAGTAGAATGCCCACGGGGTCAGCCCCCAGTGGAACTGCCCATACGTCAACGCCCACTCTGCCGCCTCACGACTGTGAGCAGCCACATTCAAAGGGGGGGTATTAAAATAATAAATTGGCTCTACCCAGGCCCAGTTAACAATGGCTATGCCGATACCACCGCAAAAAATCATGGCGACCCAGCTGAAATAGGAAAACTCCGGAACGTCACTCTTTCGTCCAAGGCGAATATTGCCGTAACGCCCGAACGCCATCCACAGCAGGAATACGACAGTCATCAAGCCGGAAACCAGGTAGAGCCAGCCAAACTTCCCGGTCGCAAACGCGAACATCTGGTTTATTACCGCACTCCCCGCCTCGGGAAACACAATAAGCGGAATCGTGACACCAAGTATCACCGCAATCGATGGCCAAAATACGCGACCATCCAACGAGGCACCATCTTTTGACTTACTCATTTGGCATATCTCCTCAGAACGTTCGATTCAACACCAGGACTCTGTTGAATACAAATATGTCAAGCACGAATTAAAACCCCTGCTCAAACAGATCTAGTTCCATGGAGAAATGAAAGACCGCTTGCCTTTCCCGAACATATATTGTGCTTATTATTCATATTCGCCTCGAATTGTATTTAATTATTATTTCAGCGGCACAACCAGGTAAACCTCAATTCGCAACTGACACCACCGGTATTCGGCACGACTGCGAGCGGAACTCATTGCCACAAAAAGATGGGTGCCTGGCGGCAGTCAGGCACTCACCTTGTCCAATCCTTACTTCATCGTCGGCATGGAGAACTCAACGCCCTCCCGGACACCTGACGATGGCCAGCGCTGGGTGACTGTCTTGCGTCGGGTGTAGAACCTCACGCCATCCGGCCCGTATGCATGCAAATCACCGAACAGCGAGCGCTTCCAGCCGCCGAAGCTGTGGTAGGCGACGGGCACTGGCAAAGGAACGTTGATGCCAACCATGCCCACCTTGATGTTGTCGGAGAAATAGCGTGCTGCTTCGCCGTCCCGGGTGAAGATGCACGTACCATTGCCGTACTCGTGTTTGTCGATCAGCGCCATTGCTTCCTGCATGCTGTTGACACGTACGACCTGCAGAACCGGCCCGAAGATCTCTTCCTTGTAGCTCTGCATGTCTGGGGTAACGTGATCGATCAGCGTGCCACCGACGAAGAAACCTTCCTCGTAGCCAGCAACGTTTGGCTCACGCCCGTCGACAACCACGGTTGCCCCCTGCTGTTCAGCACTATTGATGTAGCCAACCACTTTTTGCTGATGCTGCCGGGTGATCAGCGGGCCGAAGTCGTTCTTGCTGTCGGTGTAAGCGCCCACCTTCAGGTTTTTCATGGCTTCTTTCATCTTGCCGATCAAGGCATCGGCTGCCGCGTCACCCACCGCAATGGCGACCGACAGCGCCATGCAGCGCTCACCGGACGAGCCGAATGCAGCCCCCAGCAGCTGGTTGACCGCATTGTCGATATCGGCGTCTGGCATGACGATGGCGTGGTTCTTGGCCCCACCCAGTGCCTGGCAGCGTTTGCCGTGGGCGGTGGCGGTGGCGTAGATGTACTCGGCAACCGGCGTCGAACCCACGAAGCTGACCGCCTGAATGCGCGAGTCGTGCAGCAGGATGTCGACCGCCTCCTTGTCCCCGTTCACCACGTTCAGCACGCCCTTGGGCAGACCGGCTTCGTGCAGCAGTTGCGCAATGAACAGCGTGGAGCTTGGGTCGCGTTCGGAAGGCTTGAGAATGAAGCAGTTCCCCGCTGCAATGGCCACAGGGATCATCCACAGCGGTACCATCACAGGGAAGTTGAATGGCGTGATGCCTGCAACCACGCCCAACGGCTGGAATTCGCTCCAGGCATCGATGTTCGGGCCAACATTCTTGCTGTGTTCGCCTTTGAGAAGCTCGGCGATCCCACAGGCGTACTCGACGTTCTCGATGCCACGCTGCAGCTCGCCTGCAGCATCATGGGAAATTTTCCCGTGTTCTTCACCAATGAGTTTGCAGATCGCATCTGCGTTCTGCTCCAGCAGCTCTTTGAAACGGAACATGATGCGGGCCCGCTTGATCGGCGGCGTATCACGCCAGGCCGGGAAAGCAGCTTCAGCAGTCGCGATGGCGTGCTCTACCGTTTGGCTGGATGCCAAGGCGACTTGGCGTGCCACCTGGCCGGTAGCGGGATTGAAAACATCCTGGGTGCGCCTGGATTCGAAAACGACTTCGCCGTTGATCAGATGACCGACAGTATTCATGTGAATCTCCACTTTTTGTTATTCAGATAATGCGTTGGTGCCGGATTACCAAAGGCTGCGGTAAAGCTCGACCATCTCTGCCTCGGTCGGCACACGCGGGTTATTGCCAGGTGAGCCGGAAGCCAGCGCCTGGGCGGCCATGGTTGGCATCAGCTCGAAGAATTTCTCGCGGTCGATTCCGAATTGCGCAGGGGTGGGCACATTCAGTTCCTCGTTGATAGCCACCAACTCTTCCAGCAGTTTTTCCACGGCGGATTGGTCCGTATCGCTTTCAGTGGCGACGCCCATTGCACGCGCGCAATCGGCATACCGGTCACGGGCAGCAGGGATCGAGAATGCCGTCACTTCGGGGAGCAGCATGGCGTTCGACAAACCATGAGGCACATGGAATGCGGCGCCAATTGGGCGGCTCATGCCATGCACCAGGGCAACAGAAGCCGCCGAGAACGCCAGGCCCGCCAGGGTCGATCCCAGCATCACAGCCTCCCGCGCGGCACGGTCCGCCCCGTCGTGGTAGACCTTGCGAAGGTTTGGCCCGATAAGGCGCATGGCGGCCAGCGCCTGGGCATCACTGAACAGATTCGCTTTCTTGCTGACGTAAGCCTCGATGGCATGCGTCAGCGCATCGATACCGGTGTCCGCCGTCACGCGGGGCGGCAACGAGAGCGTGAGCTCGTAGTCGACCAGTGCAGCGACAGGCATGAAGCCTGCGCCGACGCACAGCATTTTTTCGTCAGTCGACTCATCGGTGATGATGGTGAAACGGGTGACTTCGGAGCCAGTGCCGGCAGTCGTTGGAATGGCAATGATCGGCAAGCCCATCTCGGTGACATTGCGCGGGAACTTGTAATCGCGCATGACTCCGCCGAACCTGGCCAGGATGCCGATCGCTTTGGCGCTGTCGATCGGGCTTCCGCCGCCCAGTGCGATGATGCTGTCATAGCCCCCTTCCCTGGCGGTCGCGACGCCGGCCTGAATCGAAGCGACGGTAGGCTCGGGGACGGTATCGGAGAATACGTCGACCTCTATTGCGTGTTCTGCCAGAACTGCGCTGATACGACCGGCATAACCTAACTCAACCATCATTCGGTCAGTGATGATGAGTGGTTTATGGCAGCCGAGGCTGGCCAGTACCTGATGGATCTGCTGGCTGGCACCGGCACCGGTTTGCAGGATACGTGGGAGGATGCTGTTGTAAGTCATGGCTCTATCTCATTTCCTGGGCATGAACGCGCCCGCGAGCAGCCTCGGGCTCGTGTTCGCTTGATCGGTCAATCGGCAAGCAAGGGGGCGTTTCAAAGGCCTGCCCCCTGACCTGCCTTCAGCAGTCAGCTCGGCAGATATTCCTCACTCCAGGATTCGCCGATTGCGCCGGCGTCCAGGAGTGACTGAATCTGAGCCTCGGTATAGCCGTAGCGGCCCAGCACCTTGCGGGTCGAAGTGCCAAACTTCTCAGCGGGTGGTAGCGCTCGAATACGCGCTACCCGTGGGCGAATGGCGTAGGGGTCCAGCTGCGTGACCCGATGACCGCTCGGATGGTCGCTGTAGACGCTGAAGGAGTAGCTGCCATTCTCGGTACCTGGCAGGCCATCAGCGGCTCGGCTGTACTGGCTGCGCAGGTGATCGATGTTGTCCGGCACCGCGGCAGCGATGTTGGCCGCCTGCAGACGCTCCTGAAGGAAAGAGCTGCTCATGCGGGCAATGACCGCTTGCAGGTAGGCAGCGCGATCACTGGCGGATGCCAAGCCGCTGAACTCTGTGATGTCGGCGAATTTGTGCAGTTCTGGCTCGGAAGCATCCAGGTAGATCCAGCCATCCGCCGTCTTGTAGAAGCGAGAAAGATCGCTGTAGCCAACCACGTCGCGCCCGGACGGCTCATTGAATGGCGCTCGACCGGCGTAGTCATAGCAGAACGGGATCTGCACCAGATTCCCCAGTGAAGCCAGAGAGGTGCGCGCCCGGTAGGCTTCGCCGGAGTGGTGTTTGCGATAAAGCGCCGTTGCGACGCCCAGAGCGGCAGCAAATCCACACATCACGTCGATGGTACCGACGTGGGCATGTTCTTCCGGGGTTTCCATGCCCCCACCAAAACGCAGCATGATCCCGGTCGTGGCCTGGATGAGATCGTCATACCCCAGATAATCGGTGCGAGGGCCACGGCGGGGGCCACCGAAACAATCGAGCTGGCAGAAGATCACTCCAGGATTCACCGCCTGAAGGCTGGCCTCATCCAGACCCAGCGGCGCCAGTTGGCGATCGGGCGCGTTCATGACGATGACATCGACCTCCCGCACAAGACGATTGAACACCTCTCGCCCTTCGCAAGAGTTCAAGTCAACCAGGACACTTTCCTTGCCCCGTGCCGAAGACATACCAAAGACCACGGTATTCCAGGGATCATAATTAGGAACGACAGGGTCGAGTTTGATGACGTCTGCCCCGAAGCGGCCCAGGAAAGACGTCGAGTGGGGCCCCGCGATGACGTTGGTCAGGTCCAGAATCTTGACGCCTTCCAGCCAGCCGGCAGGTTTGTCGAGCTTAGCAGGCGGCAAGGCAGGAGCCGAACGCTCGGACAGTGTTGCCAACGCTTGCTCATAGCTCACCTCGCGACGCGAAAGAGGTTTCAGCATTGGCTCTGAGCACCCCTCCAACCACGCAATCGGGCCAGGCTGTTTCATGACGCCGAACTCGCGATCATTGACCTCAACGATCAGCCCGGCGGTATTCGAATGCTCGTCATGGAGCCACTCTTGGGTCGACCTGTGCGGAGCCCCAGGGAAACGCCCCTCACCGAAGATGACTTCCCACTCCGCCGCTGTCTTGGTCAGGAATACTTCTTTCATCCGCGCGGAGATGCGTGCGGCCCAATCAGCAGGCAACGGGTAAACCCCCAGGGATGCATTTCCTGCCCACTGGTCAATCGGCAGGTAGGGGTCATCAACTTTCGGCAAGCCGGCGGCAACCATTTCCTCGTAGATGCCCATTGCCTGCAGGCAGCGCTTGGCATGCTCACGATGCGATGGGCAAACGGCGTAGAATTTACGACCATCCGCACATTCATAGGTACGGTAGAACGGGTCGAGGAACTCCTGCAGATCCTGATAGCTCAAGTTCATCGGCAGGTTCTCAGCGCGACGACGCTCACTCTCCTTCTCTCGCAGGGTCTTGTAGCGCAGCGGGTAACCATCGATCTTGATCGAGTTGTACGACAGACCTTCCATCACCGCTGATGCCAAGGGAACTTCGATCTGATCGCCAACGCCATTCTTTTCCCGCGCCTGCAGAGCAAGCACTACAGAAGATACAGCAAGCATGGTGCCGTACGCTGACGCCAAGGGAAGTGGCGAGAAACTAGGGTTGATACCCATCAGTACGCGGTTTTGACCCATGTCGGTGAACACACCGGAGGCCGAAGCGATCACCGCCTCGGTAGCACGCCATTGCGCACGCAGTACGTCATCACTGGCAAACCCTGGAATCGACAACGTGATCAACTCAGGACGAGCACGCCGCAGCTCTGCGAAATCGAGGCCCAGCCTGGGCATGACACCAGGCCGGAAATTTTCAATCACGATATCGGCACGGGAGATGAGTTCACGCGCCTGATGCAGCCCCTCTGGCGTTTTCAGATCCAGGCGCATGCACAGCTTGTTGCGATTGAGTGTGGCATTTGCCGGGCTATCCCAGAGAGGCCCTGCCTGCGGGTCGATGTGAACGACAGTCGCTCCCAGATCAGCGAGGATCATCGCTACTGCGGGGCCTGCGATGTATTGTCCGAAATCGATGACATTGACGCCTTGCAAAGGCAATTGGTTGGAGTGTGCCATGACGATAACCCTAGGTAGCCCCGTGCCAACGAGATTCGTCGGCGCGGTTATTGTTGTTATTGAGACCTCGTACTAACCGGTCACCTGGACGACTGCACCATCCAAGGGCTTGCGATGTGATTGCCACTTTCAGAAATTCGAAGGCATCGCGAAAGCAATAAAAAATGGCCCTAAGAGGCCATTTTTTTTATTGCTCGGGTACTTTGCTTATCACTAAGGGTGCTCGTCCTCGTCGGCGCCGGGCTCGACCTTGAAAGCCTGCGCCTCTTCGCACAGCCACTGGGCAAACGCCGCTGCATCCGGATTGACCATGCTGTGTGCTGAATAGACCAGGTAGAACGCCTCCTTGGTCGGTACATGACGCCCAAGGGGTGCGACGAGCCGGCCCTCGTCCAGAAGATGCCTGACCAATGAAGACCGCGCCAACGCAACGCCCTGACCCAGTTCAGCCATCGTCAATGCCGAAATAAGGGTGTCGAACTGCATCCCCTGAGAAGAGTCGACGCTCTCTGCGTTGCTCCTCTTGAGCCAATAACCCCAGCCTTCTTCATAGCCCAGCACGTGCAGCAACGGGTGCTTTGCAAGGTCCTGAGGACGCTGCAACGGACGTTGCGCAGTGATCAATGCCGGTGAACATACCGGCACCAGCGTGTCCCACGTCAGACGCTCGGCCTTCATGCCAGGCCAGCGCCCTTGTCCGTACCTGATTTCGAGGTCGGCATCGAATTCTGTTTCATCTACCCAGATGTTACTCGCGACGCGGATGCCCACATCCGGGTGCAATGCTTTGAATCGGGGTAACCGGGGAGCGATCCAATGAGTGAAGAACACCAGGCTGCTGCGGATACTGAGCGCGCTTCGATGCCCCTGCCCGAAGATCTCATCCGTCGATGCAGCGAGGCGCTCAACCGACTCTCTCACTACTGGAAAGTAGGATTTTCCTGCTTCCGTAAGCTCAAGCCCGCGCGGGAGACGCTTGAAAAGCGCCTGGCCTAGCTGCGATTCCAAAGCCTTGACCTGCTGACTGATCGCTGCCTGCGTGAGATTGAGCTCTTCGGCGGCATGGGTGAAATTCAGGAGCCGAGCAGAAGCCTCAAAAGCTCGAAGCCAGTTCAGGGGAGGTAAACGCTTTTTCATGACGCATCCAACGCTAAGGCTAATCGGAGATCGAGTCGCTCAGTGGTTGACATTAGAGACGGACAGTCTAAATTACAACGCATGAATGACTCCAAACCTGTTCCTCGAAGGGGCCGACCGCCCAAAATCGCACGTGAGCATGGCGAAACGCTAGAGCTTTTGCTGCGCTGCGGCATGGAAATCCTTACCGAACAGGGCTTTGCTGCCACCGGCATCGATACTGTGCTCAAACGCGTCCAGGTGCCCAAAGGCTCGTTCTATCACTACTTCGACAGCAAAGAAGCATTCGGCCAAGCGGTATTGCAGCGCTATGCCGACTACTTCGCCCGAAAACTCGATCGTTGCTTCAGCGACCTGAGCGTGTCGCCGCTACGAAGGCTTTCCAACTTCGTTGAACAAGCGAAGGTCGGGATGGCCAAGTACCAGTTCCGAAGGGGCTGCCTGGTAGGCAATCTCGGCCAGGAGGTATTGGTGCTGCCAGACAGCTTCCGTGAACAATTGGAACTGACCCTGCTGGACTGGGAGCAGCGCTTGTCTGCCTGCCTGGAGGAAGCGGTCAAGCTGGGCGAGGTATCTTGCGAACATGACTGCAAAGCCTTGGCGGCCTTTTTCTGGGTTGGCTGGGAGGGTGCCGTGCTTCGCGCGCGACTGACGCAGCATGTCCGCCCCCTGGACATTTTTTTCCAAGGATTTCTGATGGGAATCACTCGATGATTCTCTGGGGCAATTTAAAGACAAACGGTCTAAATGAGGATAAAGCATGTTCAAAGCCATTCTGATCGAAAAGCTGGAAGACAAGTATTCGTCCCGAGTCACCGAGTTGCAGGATGACCAGCTACCCACCGGGAACGTGACGGTGAAGGTGGCCTACAGCACCTTGAACTACAAGGATGCGCTCGCAATCACCGGCAAGGGGCCGGTTGTTCGTCAATTTCCGATGGTGCCGGGCATCGACCTCGCGGGCACTGTCGAAGCGAGTGACGACCCTCGATACCAGCCAGGCGATCGCGTGTTGCTCAATGGTTGGGGGGTGGGTGAAAGCTATTGGGGCGGGCTTGCGCAAAAGGCGAGATTGAACGGCGATTGGCTGATCCCTCACCCAGAGCGCCTGGACGAACGGCAAACCATGGCCATCGGCACCGCTGGATACACCGCCATGCTATGCCTGATGGCCTTGGAGCGCCATGGATTGAAACCCTCCGATGGGCCGGTGTTGGTCACAGGCGCCACAGGCGGCGTCGGTAGTTTCGCCATCAGCCTTCTGGCCGGTGCCGGGTATACCGTCACTGCCGCAACCGGAAAAGCTAGCGAAGCCGCCTACCTGAAAAGCCTGGGCGCAACGACCATCATCGATCGGGCCGAGCTTTCTGCCCCGGGGCGTCCATTAGCAAAAGAAAAATGGGCGGCCGTTATCGACTCGGTCGGCAGCCATACGCTGGCCAATGCGTGCGCAAGCACAATGTCTGAAGGCTTGGTAGCTGCGTGCGGATTGGCCCAGGGAATGGATTTCCCGGCAACCGTTGCACCTTTCATTCTTCGAGGGGTCAGCCTGCTCGGCATCAACAGCGTTACTCAGCCATTCGAGCGACGAGTCGAGGCTTGGGAAAGGCTGTCCGATCAGCTGAACCTCGACGCACTATCGTTGATGAGCAAAGAAATTCGCCTTGAGAGCGCGATTGCCGCCGCCTCTGAACTGATGGACGGGAAGATCCGTGGCCGGTTGATTGTGGACGTGAACGGCCAAGCCGCCGATCGTTGACGCCAACCATGAGGTAGACTCTGGACTGTTGGGTGCAGTTGAAAGACCGGTGTCTGCCATCAAACTGGGCGGGGCGCTAGTGATGGTGGCAGGCCTGGGTATAGCTCTGTTCGGAGAGTGATGGTCATCACTTTTCTCCAACTGACGGCTGCGTCATGCGGAGCACAACCATTTCTTCCCTGAATACTGCCCATCACAAGCGTCCGCTTTACGCCCTGAGGAAGTCAGTCAACCTAAACCGAGCTTCCTCAGCGCGGCCGCCGATGATCAACACCGGCAGGGCTTTGAGCACCACCAGCGAGAGGTAAAACTGCACGCCCAGGCGTGCGCCCCAGAGCAGCCGGCGACCAGCCCGACGAAGCCAGCGACAGCCCAAACCACCGCCCACACCTTGGGCAGGTTGTCTGTACGTTCCCCATGCATGGCGACGGGCCTCAGGCCACGGCCACGGCTGCGCGCCTTTCCTGCTCCAGTTCGCGCACCAGCGGCAGTACGTGTCTGCCGAAGTACTCGACCTCTTCCTGGAAATGCAGGAAGCCGGAGAGAATCAGGTCGACGCCGATGGCCTTGAGCGCGACGATGCGCTCGGCGATCTGCCGTGGGGTGCCGATCAGGTTGGTCTTGAACCCATCGTTGTACTGCACCAAGTCCTCGAAGGTGGACTTTGCCCAGTTGCCCTCGCCTTCCGGGCTGGCCGCCCCTGCGTTCTTCACTTCGCTGCCGAAGCCGTTAACCGCCTCCGGGTCGGCCTTGGCGATGATTTCTGCCAATACCGCACGGGCTTCTTCCTCGGTGTCACGGGCAATGACGAAAGCGTTTACCCCGATCTTCACCGCGTGCCCGTTGGCTGCGGCCTTGGCACGGATGTCATCGACCTGTGCCTTGATACCCTCGACGCTGTTGCCGTTAGTGAAATACCAGTCCGAGACCCTGGATGCCATGTCACGCGCAGCCCGAGAGCTGCCGCCCTGGAAAATCTCCGGATGCGGCCGTTGCAGCGGCTTGGGCTTGAGGGTGTAGTCGTTGAAACGGTAGAAGTCACCGTGGAAGCTGAAGTTGTCCTGCGTCCAGATACCCTTGAGGGCACGGATGAACTCCTCGGAGCGACGGTAGCGCTCGTCATGCTCCAGCCAAGGCTCGCCGATGGCGCGAAACTCGCCTTTGAACCAGCCTGACACCACATTGACGGCAATGCGTCCGCCGGTGAACTGGTCAATGGTCGCCAGTTGCTTGGCCGCCAGCGCGGGCGACCACGGGCCGGGCAGGATTGCGGCGATGACCTTGAGCTTCTCGGTGGCTGCCAGCAGCGCATGGCTGATGGTCACCGACTCGTGCTGGTTGTCGGCGCCGTAGCCGGCAGTAAAACGGATCTGCGACAGCGCGTACTCGAACCCGGAACGCTCGGCGATCTGTGCCAGCTTGCGGTTGTAGTCGATGTCCCAGCTGGTGCGCTGCTCAATCTTGCTGACGACGAGGCCGCCGCTGACATTGGGGACCCAGTAGGCGAATTTGATTGGTTGGCTCATGGCGATGCTCCTGTTGCCGGGGGAAATGAAGTCAGGCCGCACTGGCGACCGGGATCTGGAAGAACGCGCTGACGGTGTCGAGCACCCGTTCGATGCGTTCGAACTGCGCGGGCTCGACCAGATGGTGCTGGTCGAAGGCCTCGACGCTGGCGTACAAGCCATACGGCAGGGTGTGCGCCTGGAAGAAGGCGAACAGGGGGCGTAACTGGTGATCGATCATCAGGGCGTGGCGCTCGCTGCCACCGGTGGCCGCCAGCACTACCGGGACCCCTCTGAGCGACTGGTGGTCTACCAGATCGAACAGGTGCTTGAACAAACCCGTGTAGGAGGCGCGGTAAACCGGACTGCCGACCAACAACAGGTCGGCCTGCTCAATGGCCTGCAAGTGAAGCTGCAAATCGGCGGAGGCGGTATCGCGCTCAAGCGAGCCGGACAAGGCGCTGCAAAGCTCGGCGATGCGCACCCAATGCACGTCAAGGTTCGACAACCTTGCCTGCAGCTTCTCCACCAGCGCCTGCAGCAACCCATGAGTACGTGATGGCGCGCGCAGGCTGCCCGATACCACCACGACCCTGATGACGCTTGTGTTCATGCACATCCCTCCTGCCCTCGCGGCTTCGTCCAGAAGCTCTTGAGCAGCTACCGTGCCAAACCAATAAAGCTTTCAAAATCAATGCGTTGGCCAAACCACTCAACAGCCATTGCTGCTCCGGCACAAGCAGGCTGTTGAATCACTGACTGCAAGCCAACAGCAGGGCCTGAGGCGCCGAATGACCGCCTGGCAACAGCCCTGCGACAGGCTGTTGCCAGCGACACAGCCCGCGCGTCAACGAAAAATGATCAAGCATTTGATTTAAAAGCACTTTTTTAAAGGGCACGGAGTTTGCGAAGGAGCGATGGTGCGCAACCGCACCCATCGAGGAGAACTGCAATGACCGCTCAAGCCCACCTGCCTCAACTGTCCATCGGAACCGACTACGAAACCCTTGCCGCCCGCTTCCGGCCAATCTTTGCGCGCATCGCCGAAGGTAGCGTGGAGCGGGAGCGCACCCGCAGCCTGCCTTTCGAGCCCATCCGCTGGCTCAAGGAGGCCGGCTTTGGCGCCGTGCGTGTTCCCGTCGAACATGGCGGCGCTGGCGCCTCGTTGCCGCAACTGTTCCAACTGCTGATCGAACTGGCCGAAGCCGACTCCAACGTGCCGCAGGCATTGCGCGGGCACTTCGCTTTCGTCGAAGACCGTCTCAATGCCCACGCCAGTGCAGCGCAGGACGTCTGGTTCAAACGCTTCGTCGAAGGTGATCTGGTGGGTTGCGCCTGGACGGAAGTGGGTTCGGTGAAGATTGGCGATGTCATCACCCGTGTCTCGCGCAAAGGCGACAAATGGGTGGTCAACGGAACCAAGTACTACAGCACCGGCAGCCTCTTCTCCGACTGGATCGACCTGTTCGCCCGCCGCGACGACACCGGTGGTGATGTGATCGCGGCGATCCGCACCCGACAGCCAGGCATCACCCAGAGCGATGACTGGGACGGCTTCGGCCAACGCACGACAGGCAGTGGCACCTCGGTGTTCGAGAACGCAGAGGTCGAGGAAGAGAACATCATCGACTTCGCCACCCGCTTCAAGTACCAGACCGCCTTCTACCAACTGGTACTGCTCGCCGTCATCGTCGGCTCGGGTCGCGCCGCCCTGCGCGACTTCAGCCAGGAAACCCGCAAACGCACGCGCGTGTTCAGCCATGGCAATGCACCAGCGGTAAGCCAGGATCCGCAGGTGTTGCAGGTCATCGGCAAGGCCTGCGCGCTGGTCTACGTCGCAGAGGCTGGCACCCTGCGCGCCACCGAGGCTGCGCAGCAAGCCTACCTGGCTCGCTTCGGCCATGACGAGGCCGCCGAGCGCCAGGCCAATATTGCCGCCGAACTGGAGTCAGCCCAGGCGCAGGTGGCGGCCGTGGAGCTGGTGCTGCGTGCCACCAGCGACCTGTTCAACACCCTGGGCGCCTCCAGCACCAGTACCACCAAGCAACTTGACCGCCACTGGCGCAACGCGCGCACCGCTGCCGTGCACAACCCTGTGATCTACAAGGAACGCATCATCGGCGACTGGCACGTCAATGGCACCGAGCCGCCCTACGTCTGGCAGATCGGCGGTGGTGCCAAGCAGCGCTGAAGCCGCCATTCCAATCCCCCTGCGATCACGCCAACCCCCGAGCCACACTCGCGGGTCGGCGTAACTTTTCATCCAGGACATCAAGCTCAACGACCGTTTCTAAAGGAGCCCTTTGATGAGCGAACCCCACCTGCAGCAGCGAGATGAAAGCATCGTGCTGCACCCATCCAGCAAACCAGCCCACCGCTTTGGCAGTGAGCGCGAAGCCATCGAGGCGGCGCACGCCCTGGCTCAGGACTTCCGCCGCGAGGCTGCCGCCCGTGATCGCGAACGCCGCCTGCCCCTGGCGGAGCTGGAGGCCTACTCGCAAAGCGGCCTCTGGAGCATCACCGTGCCTCAGGCTTATGGGGGCCTGGGAGCCAGCTACCGCACCGTCGGCGAGGTGTTCAAGATCATCTCGGCAGCCGACGGCTCACTCGGCCAGTTACCGCAGAATCACTTCGTCATCCTCGCGCACATCGGCTTCGACGCCAGCGACGCGCAGAAGCGCTTCTTCTTCGACCTTGCCCTGTCCGGAGCACGCTTCGGCAACGCCTTCTCCGAACGCAATGGCAAGCACGTCGCGGACCTCCAGACCAGGATCACACGCGATGGCGACGACTACGTAGTCAACGGGCAGAAATTCTTCTCCACCGGCGCCCTGGTGGCACACTGGATTCCCATCGTCAGCGTGGACGAGCAGGGGCGCCCGCATCTGGCCGTGGTGCCACGGGAAACCGAAGGGCTCAAGGTGATCAACGACTGGTCCAGCTTCGGCCAGCGCACCACGGCAAGCGGCACGGTGCTGATCGAGCAGGTGCGGGTGCAGGCCAGCCAAGTGGTACCAATCTGGCAGGCCTTCGACCGCCCCACCGCTGGCGGAGCGATCTCGCAGTTCATCCAGGCGGCCATCGATGCGGGGTTGGCACGAGAAGCGCTGGCCGACACCCTGGATTATGTGCGCCGACACACTCGTCCCTGGATCGATTCGGGACTGGAGAAAGCCACCGATGACCCTTACATCCTCCAGCAACTCGGCGACCTGCAGATTCGCCTGCGCGCCGCCGAGGCCGTGCTGGATCTGGCGGCAGATGCCATCGACCTGGCAATACGCGAACCCAGTGAAGAGAGCGTGGCCGAGGCCTCCATCCGCACGGCCGAAGCCAAGGTGCTCACGACCGAGGTGGCCATCCTTGCCAGCAATCGCTTGTTCGAGTTGGCAGGCACCCGCTCGACCCTGGAGGAATACTCCCTTGACCGTCACTGGCGTAATGCCCGCGTGCATACTCTGCACGACCCCGTACGCTGGAAATACCACCTCATCGGCAACTACCTGCTCAACGGCATCAAGCCGCCGCGCCATCCCTGGAGCTGAGCGCAGCCCTGGCCGGGCGCAGGATTCGGCCAGGGGGTTCCCGGAGCATTAAACAAGCATCAGTGCTGGATGATGCAAGGCGGTTGCAGATGCCGCCGCCCCATCAGCCGGCCTTGCCGCCCAGGTAGAAATGCCGGATGTCTTCCCGTGCCGCCAGCTCGGCGGCCGCTCCCTCACCTACCACCCGGCCGTTCTCCAGGATGCAGGCATAACTGGCATGGCGCAGGAAGTGGATACGGCCACGGCCTGTACCAGACCGGAGATCGCCTTCAGCGTGGTGCTCTTGCCGGCGCCGTTGGCGCCTAGCAGCGCGACGATATCGCCACCCTGCAGTGAAACCCCGGCCACGGAGAGAATCGCGCCGTCGTAAATCACTTCTATGTCGTTTACCGCAAGCAGCGACTGGCCCGAGCAACGTGCAGCCCCTCAACCTGGCCGCCGTTGATCATCGCGGTCTGACAGCGTGACGACACCGACACCAGCTAGTCAGGGATCTCCTCGTGCGCCTGCAGGTGATGATTGAGCTGGGCGATATGTTCCGGACCAATGCCACAGCAACCACCCACGATGGTAGCCCCCTCCTCGACCCACTGCTGCGCCCACTGCAGGTAGGCTTCAGGCCCAAGGTCGGCGCGGATATCGAGCAGAGTGTCGTTGGCCTGGGCGTCTTCACGCACTGGAGGAAAGGCATTGGCATACACACCGAGTGGCAACTCGCGGGCCTGCTTCTTCAGCACCTGCCGGGCACTGTGGAGCGCGGCGCCCATACTTTCCGGCTGACTGCAGTTGAACAGCAAGGCGCTGGCACCCAGCTCAAGGGCCAGGAGAACTGCCTGCTCCACGCTTTCGCCCGAGCGCAGCAAAGGCTGCGACTGCTCCGTGTCGGGATCGAGCAGCGTGAAGGATAGCCAGAGCGGCTTGCACTCACCGTCCAGCGCGGCATGCACGGCGCGGGCTTCGGCCAGGGAGCTCTGGGTTTCCGCCAGCCAGAAATCCACATACGGCGCCAGGCCGGAGATCAGTTCACGGTGGATGGCCTGGGAGCGGACCGGGTCGAAGAGGTCCGGCCGATACGACCCTAGCGCGGGGGGCAGTGAACCGGCAACCCGCACCTGGGCGTCTGCCTCGTCGGCGGCACCACGGGCAAGCTGCCCGGAAAGCCCGGCCAGGGCCCGGCCGGAGCGGGCAAAGCGTTCCTCGCCAATATGAAACGGCACCACCGCATAACTGTTGGTGGTGATCACGCTGGCGCCGGCCGCAATGAACGCGCGATGTACCTGCGCTACGTATTCAGGTGCTTCGAGCAGCGCCAGGGCCGACCATTCCGGCTGCCGGAACGGTGCGCCGATACGCTTGAGCTCTCGCCCCATCCCGCCATCAAGCAGGGTCCAGGCATTCTGAGTCATTGCGCTGCCACCTTGGTGCCAGCGGCACTCAACCAGTGATCGACGGTCGCCTGGTTGGCGGCGACCCAGGCCTTGGCCGCGGCGTCTGCCGGCTGCTTCTCGCGCTCGATCTTGAGGATCAGCTCGTTAAGGGATGCCGGATCGATGCTCACGTTTTCCAGGAATGCGGCGATCCGGGGGGCACGCTGCTGCAGCGCCGAAGAGGCGAGAATGTGCACCTTCGCGTCAGGATAAGCGCAGGTGACGCTGCTCTTGTTCAGCCAGTCGGCATCGACGGTCGGACTGATGAACTTCCAGCAGCCGTCAGCCTTGTACAGGGGATCGCCCTTCTTGTTGTCCTGGGCATAGCCATCGAACGGTGGCTCATCGAGACGGCGCAGGTCATAGGCAGAGAAGATCCAGTCCGGCGTATAGGCGTAGAAGATCACGCCGCGCTCAGCTTTGTAGGCAGCGTCGAGCTTGGCGTAGGTCACCGAGGCTTCGGTGGAGACAGACTCGAAGTTGCCGTCGAAGCCAAAGTCCTTGGCCTTGATCTGACCGATATAGGTCGACTCCCAACCCGCCGGCCCGACCAACAGCTGAGACTTGCCGCCCCCTGGCGGCGCGAACAGCTCGGCGACCTCAGGCCTCTTGAGGTCGTAAACCGACTTCACCCCGTACTTGTCCTGTATATAGCCGGGAATATAAAAACCTTGTACACCAACGTAGGGCTGCTTGTTGGGAACCAGCGAACGGGTGCCGCCGGTGACGTATCTGGCCCAGGCGGCGGACTGGTTCGGCAGCCAGATGTCGGTGAGCACATCCACCGAACCGTCGCCCTTGGCGGCGGCTGCGAACAGTACCGGCAGGTCACCGGCCAGGTAGGACACATCGCCGTCAAGCCGGCTGGTGATGACGTTACCGAGGATGTACTGGATGGCGATGGCGCCGGTCCAGTTCTGCTCGCCGATGACGATCTTGTCCTTGGCGAAGATTGCCGCGGTCGGCACTAGCGCACCCAGCAACGTGACACCAGCGAGTGCGCGGGAAAGGAATCTGGCCATGTAGGGGGTTTACTCCTGAGTGGGACGATGACGTTTGCGAAGGGATGCCTGGATGATCCGGTCGGGCACCAAGGCACAGAAAACAATGGCGATGCCGGCGAGGACGCCCTCCCCACCCTTGATGTTGCGCAGGGCGGTCATGACGTCGTAGCCGAGGCCACCGGCGCCGATCAGCGCTGCCACGACGACCATGGACAGGCTCATCACGATGGTCTGGTTCACCCCTAGCAACAGGGAGCCGGAAGCCAGCGGCAACTCGACCCGGGTGAGCGTCTGCCAGGGCGTCGCGCCGTGGGCGACTGCGGCCTCTACTGCGGCCTTGGGCACCTCCTGAATACCCAGGGCAGTGAGGCGGATCATCGGCGCCAGGGCGAAGATTACCGTGGCGATCACCGCCGGTGTTTTGCCGACGGAGAAAAAGGCTACCGCCGGAATCAGGTAGACGAAGGTCGGCAAGGTTTGCATGACATCGAGCAGCGGCGTGATCACGCGCCGCGCCAGCGGCCGCTTGGCCAGCAAGATGCCGGTAGGAATACCGATCAGCAGCGACAGCAGCACCGATGAGCCGACCAGCGCGACGGTAGAGACCGTGCGTTCCCAGAAACCGAACAGGCCGATGTAGCCCAGGGCCAACGCACTGGTAAGGGCCAGGGTCGCTCCGGCGGAACGCCAGGCCAGATAGATCAGGGCCAGCGCCGGCACCGGCCACGGAATCCAGCCCAGCGCGCCTTCAACGCCTTCGATGACAGTACGCACAGCGACGATCACCCCGACGAAGGCGCTCTCGAAGGTCAACTGAGACCAGCTGATCAACCGGTCGATGGCACCAGCTACCGCAAGCATGCTGTCGCGGTCGGAGGGAAACTGCAGCAGTGCGCCGGCAGCATCAGGCGTCAGGGCGCGCCATAGTGTCAGTGCCTGGCTCGCCAGCAGCAGCACCAGGGGCAATCCCGCGCCATGGGAGTCACGGTCGTGACCGCGCAGGCTCAGCCAAACGCAGGCAGTGCGGTTGACCAGAAGTGCTGCCAGTGCGATGGCCAGCATCCATCCGGCCCCCTCGCGCCACGCGCCAGCGAACCCGGCGAGGGCCGTCAACTCCACCAGCAGCGCCAGCCAGAACAGGCTACTTCGTCCTGCGGCAGCCAGCGCTGCCGGGCCCAACAGACCTTGGCGAAGCCAGCTGTTTTTTGCAGGCGCTTGCAAAGCGGCCGGCGGCGACGCGCCGAGCACCTCGTCGCCAGGCGACGCAGCGGTGGGACCGATATGCGGCCGCTCGTCGAAGAAATCCGCCACGCCCTCGTCCGCCGGTTGTTCAAGCAGTTCACCGGGGGTGCCGACCTGAATCAGTCGCCCGGCGCGCAGCACGGCGATACGGTCGGCCAGACGCAACGCTTCACCCGGATCGTGGGTCACCAGCAGCGTCGTGATGCCGCGTTCACGCACCAGTTGCAGGAAGCGACCCTGCAGGTCGCGGCGAATGGTCGGGTCCAGCGCGCTGAATGGTTCGTCCATCAGCAGGATGTCAGGGTCGGTGACCAGCGCCCGGGCAAGCCCGACGCGTTGCTGCATGCCGCCAGACAACTCGTGGGGGAAATGCTCGCCCCACTCTGCCAGCCCCACCGCCTGCAGTTGCCGTTGCGCCGCTGCGTGCCGCGCACTTTCCGGCTCACCTCGCAGCTCCAGAGGCAAGGCAACGTTGTCGCGTACGCTGCGATGCGGCAACAATCCGAAGTGCTGGAACACCATGCCGATGCGCTGCGAACGCAGCTGGCGCAGCGCGGGCAACGTCAGGTCGCTCAGCAGCTCGCCATCGATAAGCACATCGCCGCTGCTTGGTTCTATCAACCGGTTGACGTGGCGCAGCAAGGTCGATTTGCCGCTGCCGGATGTACCCATCAGGCAAAGCACCTCGCCACGCCGCACCGCGAGGCTCACTTGCTCAACCGCGCTACTAGAGCCTGACCTGCGGCCCTCGTAGCGTTTGGTCACCACGCGGAATTCCAGCGCGATATCGGCGATCGATGCCGAGGCAAAGGCAATATTTCGTCCACCTGTGCCGGCCAGCGCAGTGGCTTTCACTGGGTCACCGGCAATCAGTGGGTATTCATCAGCGATCACGTCGCCCCCTGGAGTTCACAAGATTCCAGAGCGACTGAGCAGACTCCATGCCAATCAGCCAGACCCCACGTATTTCCAGGCGTGCCTGCTTATTTAGCGGGAGCGGCATGCTGCGGTAGCAGCATCACTGTACGGCTGCTGTTGGATGGGCAACAGCAAGAAGGGAGCCCGTTATCCAAGGCGAAGGGATGAATACGATCATTCACGACCCTCCCGCCGCCTGGACACAGCTCGTGAAAGCCAGCCGACGACGTCGGCCGGCAACCGGCATCAACCACGCAGCATGTGGGCTGCCAGGCCGGCCAGAGCACAGGCAACCAGTACCTGGATCACGCCACGCTTGAAGCGGAACAGGGCCACTGCAGCAGCAATAGCGATCAGCGCCGAAGGCCAGTCGAACGCCCCGCCGAAACCCTTTGGCCAGAGCACGTGATAGCCGAAGAACAGGGCCAGGTTGAGGATCACCCCCACGACCGCAGCCGTGATGCCAGTCAGTGGCGCAGTGAACTTCATCTCATTGTGGGTCGACTCCACCAACGGGCCACCGATCAGGATGAAGAGAAAGGACGGCAGGAAGGTGAACCAGGTGACCAGGCTCGCCGCGACCGCACCGGCCAGGAACGGGTGCTCCGCGCCAAACACTGGATGCACATAACCACCGACAAAGCCGACGAAGGCAACCACCATGATCAACGGCCCTGGCGTGGTTTCCCCCAAGGCGAGACCATCGATCATCTGGGTAGGTGACAGCCAGCCGTAGTGCGCGACGGCGCCCTGGTAGACATAGGGCAGTACGGCGTAAGCGCCACCAAAGGTCAAAAGTGCGGCCTTGGTGAAGAACCAGCCCATTTGCGTCAGGGTGCCGGCCCAGCCAAACGCCAGTGTCAGCAGCCCCATGGGCAAGGCCCAGAGTACCGCGCCGATCAGTACCAGGCGCAGCAAATGCCCCACCCGAAAACGCGCATGCTCAGGCGTTGGTGTGTCGTCGTCGATCAGCGCCGGGCCGTAACTGCTATTGGCAGCGCCATGACCGCCACCAATCACGAATTTGCCGGGCGCGAACCGGCCGCCTACATAACCGATGATACCGGCGACCAGCACGATCAGCGGGAAAGGCACGTTGAGAGCGAAGATAGCCACGAACGACGCCGCGGCCATGGCCCACAGCCAGCCGTTCTTCAGCGCGCGCGAGCCAATCCGGTGAGCCGCGTGAACGACGATCGCCGTGACTGCAGGCTTGATGCCATAGAAGATCCCGGCCACCACCGGGACCTCGCCAAAGGCAATGTAGACCCAGGACAAGCCAATCAGGATGAACAGTGAGGGCAACACGAACAGTACGCCGGCAATCACCCCACCCCAGGAGCGGTGCATGAGCCAACCGATGTAGGTGGCTAGCTGCTGTGCCTCAGGGCCTGGCAACACCATGCAGTAGTTCAGTGCGTGCAGGAATCGCTTCTCGCTGATCCATCGCCGCCGCTCAACCAACTCCTCGTGCATGATCGAGATCTGCCCGGCAGGTCCGCCAAAGCTGATAAAGCCCAGCTTGAGCCAGAACAGAAACGCTTCAAACAAGCCAATCGGCTTGCGAGCAGCTTGCGATGGAGGCTGTTCGTTTACTGCGGAGGTGGTTTCAACCATTTGGGTTTTCCTCACTTGCGAAAGCCGTCAGCAGGCCGTCGAAGATGCCCCCGGCGACCGTTGTCAGTTGATCATCGTCGCCAATGCTTTCTCTCAAGCCCGCGAGGACGCGCTCGATGCCAGGCGCCTCTGAGGGCTGGCTTCCACCAACATCCAGGTAATGCACGACGGCGGCCAACCGAGACAGGCCTGGCTGCTGAATGGCAAAACTTTCGATGAGGGTTTCGAAGGACACACGCTCCCCGACATGGCTGAACGTTGCACCGTCGAAGTCGAAGCCGAGCGCATCGCTCGGGCAGTCGTCAGGGCTGCCCAACCAGATGAATCGGGCGTCAGCATCGATGAAGCGACGTATCAACCAGGCACATGCCAGCCGATCCACCCAGGGGCGCCTACGGGTTGCCCAGCAGCGGCCCTGGTAGTCGATACGTTCCAGTCGGGTGATAACCTGATCGTGCGCACTCGGCTCATCGCAAGACAGTGCGCGGCTAATCGCGGCTTCAAGCTCCTGCAGCGCCGAGTCGGCTTGTGCCCTGGGCACGCCCGGGAAAAAATCGATCGCTGCCAACTGGCCGAAGGCCTTCCTGAGCTTGCGCACCTGCCGTGCTGTCTGCAGCGCATTGTCCGGCGCCAGTTCAGCCCTGCAGCCTGCGATTTCTGCCATCAGTCTGGCGTACTCATCGCTCCTGTCGAACAGCTTGCTGAAGCGCTCTTCACGCTCCGGCAGCGACAGGAGAAATGCCGTGCCGTTGATGGCCAGTACGTCTCGCTCGACGGCTTCGAAAACCTCCCGACCCGAGCGTTGCTCGGGCAGCAGGTAAACACCATCCCTCAACACTGCGGCTCCAGAGGCCTTCAGGGCTCTCCAGGCACGCATTCGCTCTGTGGCATTGGCCGTCGGCAATCCGAGAATCAGTAGCAACCAATCCATTATGTAGCTCATTCAACATAAATTGTTTAATTCGCTACATTAATCCAGAACTACGGAAAATCAACAGGCGCGCTCCAATTCGGGCCAAAAGCTGAAGCTCGGTGCATGACGTGCCTTTTTTTGAGGCACACCTGTCGGCGGTCCCTCGGGCCGCTCCGCTACGGCTGCGCGCTGCGCAGTCATTGAATGCAGCAATAAAATCTCGCGGTTTCAATGTGTTACCGCTCGCTTCTTGCCATTTCGCAGCTGTGCCGGGCTTTCGGCACCTTCATTGCAACGACCCTTGCGTGCACGACGCACCAGCAATTGATTGGATTCGAGGCTCACCGCAGACACAGCACCCACCGACCCCAGCAAGGCCGCACCCGAATATGTAGATGAACCGCAATGAAGCTGCCGGCAACGGCGGCAAGGAGTGGGTATGTCCCGGGCATTTTTCAATGAAATGTACGAAACGAACGGAAGTTGCCGCCCGCATTACCAGGAGTTCGCTCGCTGGTTGGCAAACACCCCATTGGAGTTGCTGGAGCAACGCCGACGCGAAGCCGACCTGCTGTTTCACCGCGCCGGTATCACCTTCACCTTGTACGGTGACAAGCAAGACACCGAGCGCCTGATCCCCTTTGACATCATCCCGCGCAGCATTCGCGCCAGCGAATGGCGCATGGTCGAGCGCGGCTGTATCCAGCGGGTGCACGCCCTGAACCTGTTCCTGCAGGACATCTACCACGACCAGCGCATCCTCAAAGCCGGCATCATCCCGCCGGAGCAAGTGCTGGCCAATGAAGGCTACCAGATCGCCATGCAGGGCCTGGGGCTGCACCGTGGGCTCTATGCCCATATCGCCGGCGTCGACCTGGTCCGCGATGGAGATGGCAGCTACTTCGTGCTGGAGGACAACCTGCGCACCCCCAGCGGGGTCAGCTACATGCTCGAAGACCGCAAGATGATGATGCGGCTGTTCCCCGAGCTGTTCGCCGCACAGCGCATCGCCCCGATCGACCACTACCCCAACCTGCTGCTGGACACGCTCAAGAGCGCCAGCCCACTGGACAACCCCACCGCCGTGCTGCTCACACCTGGCCGCTTCAACAGTGCCTATTTCGAGCACGCCTTCCTGGCTCGGGAAATGGGTATCGAACTGGTCGAGGGCGCGGACCTGTTCATCCGTGACGAGCACGTCTACATGCGTACCACCGCCGGTCCGCAGCAGGTGGACGTGATCTATCGCCGCCTGGACGACGATTACCTCGACCCGCTGTCGTTCAACCCTGACTCGATGCTGGGCGTGCCGGGGCTGATCTCGGTATATCGCGCCGGCAACGTGGTGCTGGCCAACGCGGTGGGCACCGGCGTGGCAGACGACAAGTCGATCTACCCGTATGTCGACGACATGATCCGCTTCTATCTGGGTGAAGAACCGGTGCTGAACAACGTCCCTACCTGGCAGTGCCGCAGGCCTGCAGACCTGTCCCATGTCCTGGCCAACCTGCCCGACCTGGTGGTCAAGGAGACCCAGGGTTCCGGTGGCTATGGCATGTTGGTCGGGCCAGCGGCAACCAGCGCACAGATCGAAGACTTCCGCGCCCGCATCAAGGCCCGCCCGCATGCCTACATCGCCCAACCTACCCTGTGCCTGTCCACCTGCCCGACCTTTGTCGACAGCGGCATCGCACCGCGCCACATCGACCTGCGCCCGTTCGTGCTGTCTGGCAGTGAAACCCGACTGGTGCCAGGCGGCCTGACCCGCGTGGCACTTCAGGAGGGCTCGCTGGTAGTCAACTCGTCGCAGGGCGGCGGTACCAAGGACACCTGGGTGGTGGAGGACTGAACCATGCTTTCGAGAACTGCTTCCGACCTGTACTGGATGTCGCGCTACCTGGAGCGTGCGGAGAACCTTGCGCGCATGCTCGAGGTCAGCTATTCGCTATCACTGATGCCCCAGGCCGGGCGCAGTGACGGCCATGCCGAGCTGGCCATGTCGCTGCTGGCATCCGGAACGCTGGACGACTACCGCCGCCGGCACACCGAACTCGACACCGAGCGCATGCTGCACTTCTTCGCCCTCGACGCGACCAACCCCAGCAGCATCTATTGCTGCCTGCAGGCGGCCAGGACCAATGCCCACGCAGTGCGTGGCCGCATCACCGCCGACATGTGGGAGAACATCAACGCTACCTGGATCGAGATGCGCAACATTGCCAGCAATGGCCTTGGCCGTTACGGCATCAGCCAGTTCTGCGACTGGGTCAAGGAACGCTCGCATCTGTTCCGCGGTGCAACCTCAGGCACCATCATGCGCAACGACGCATACAGTTTCATCCGCCTGGGGACCTTCCTGGAGCGAGCCGACAACACCCTGCGCCTGCTCGATGCACGCTATGAAATGTTCGGCGAGGCCTCTGAAGAGGTCAGCGATGACTCTGCCCGCGGCTACTACCAATGGAGCGCCTTGCTGCGCGCGCTAACCTCCTACGAAGCCTTCAACGAACTCTATCGCGCCGCGCCCAGTGCACGGCCGGTATCGGAGCTGCTATTGCTGCGGGTCGACGTGCCCCGCTCGCTGCATGCCTGTATCGAGGAACTGGACCAGATCCTTGCCTGCCTGCCGGGCAGCACCGGGCGCGCCGCCCAGCGCATGGCCGCCGAACTCAACGCTCGTCTGCGCTACACCGCGATCGACGAAATCCTCGAAGCGGGGTTGCACCCGTGGCTGAGCGACTTCATCGGACGCATCAACCAACTGGGCCAGGCGGTCCATCACTCCTATCTGGAGGTCGTATGAAACTGTCCATTCGCCACGACACTACGTACAGCTACGCAAGCGATGTCTGCAACAGCATCCAGTTCCTGCGCCTGACACCCCGCAGCAGCGAGCGCCAGCGCATCAATGAATGGCAACTGGACCTGCCCTGCAAGGTCAACGGCCAGATCGACCCGTATGGCAACATCCTGCATGTACTGACCCTGGACAAACCCCACGGTCACCTGGCGCTGACCGCCAGCGGCCAGGTGGAGATCGACCCGGAGCGCGAGCAGGAGGCCGGCGAACATTCTCCCCTGCCATTCCTGCGCGGCAGCCACCTGACCCAGGCCGATGACGCACTCAAGGCCTTCGCCAAGCGACACTGTGGCGAACACCGCGACCGGGCGGCGCTGGTCGGGCTGATGCAAGCCCTGGCCGAGCACATGCCATACAGTCCCGGGGCCACGTCGGTGGGCACCACCGCCATCGAAGCGTTCGGCGGCGCTGCCGGGGTCTGCCAGGACCACACCCATGCATTCCTCGCCTGCGCACGTAGCCTGGGTATTCCGGCACGCTACGTCTCCGGTTACCTGTGCACCGAAGACGAGCAGCATCTGGCCAGCCATGCCTGGGCCGAAGCCTGGGTCGATGACGCCTGGTACAGCTTCGACATCACCAATCGCCTTACCCGGCCAGAGCGTCACCTGAAGCTGGCAGTGGGCCTGGACTACCTCGATGCCTGTCCGGTCAGGGGCGTGCGCCGCGGAGGTGGCGCCGAATCGATGCAGGCCAGCGTGCACGTGCATCGCCAGTGACAGGCGCTGCACCCGTTCATAAAGAAAACAAGGGAAACAGCATGACCTATTGTGTCGCCATGCACCTGGCGGACGGGCTTGTCTTCATCAGCGACTCACGCACCAATGCGGGCATCGACCAGATCGCCAGCTTTGCCAAGTTGTTCGTGTTCGGCGTGCCGGGGGAACGCCTGATCGTGCTGCAGACCGCTGGCAACCTGGCGACCTCGCAATCGGTGGTGAACCTGCTGCAGCAACGCACCCGGGGCCCCGGCCCCAACCTGCTGAACGTTGCCACGCTCTACGATGCGACGGTACTGGTTGCCGACACCCTGCGCGAAGTGGTCGGCCGTGATCGCAGCAAGCTGTCGGCCGGAATCGACCTGAGCAGTTCGTTCATCGTCGGCGGCCAGATTGCCGGCGGCGCCATGGGCATCTACAACGTCTATGCGCAGGGCAATTTCTTCCAGGCCACGCCAGACACCCCGTTCCTGCAACTGGGCGAAAGCAAGTATGGGCGGCCGATTCTGGACCGTAACCTCGGCTACCAGATGCCTCTCGATGAAGCGTTGCGCTGTGGCCTGATCTCGTTCGACTCGACCATTCGCAGCAACCTGTCGGTGGGTATGCCGTTGGACCTGTTGGTATATCACAAGGACAGCCTGGAAACACCGAAACGCCAGCGTATCGCCAGCGACGATGCCTATTACGAGCAGATACGCAGGCAGTGGAGCGACGGGCTCAAAAGACTGTTGGCCGAATTGCCACCGCCGCCGTACTGATTGGCAGGGCCACTGTGGGAGCGGGCATGCCCGTTCCCACAGTGGTCTTGGTCCTACTCCAGCGGAATAGTCAGGCGATCAATGACGGTGCGGGTTTCTGGCCGCACCCCACGCCACCAGGTGAACGCCTCCGCCGCCTGCTCGACCAGCATGCCGACACCATCGGCCAGTCGCGCCACACCCTGCGCCTGGGCCATGCGCAGGAACGGCGTCAGGCCTTTGCCATACGCCAGCTCGTAAGCCAGCCGCGTCTCGCCCAGCACACCCTCAGGCAGCGGCGGCAGCTCACCGGTGAGGCTCGCGGAAGTGGCGTTGACCACGATGTCGAAGGACTGTCCTTCCAGTTCCTCATAACGGCTGATGCGCAGCCTTGGGTGATCCAGCTCGTTGCGCAGTGTGAGCGCCTTGGCCATGTCGCGGTTGGCGAGCACCAGTTCGCTCGGCCCCGCCTGCAGGAACGGCAGCAACGCACCACGCACCGCGCCACCGGCGCCGAGCAACAGTACCCGTCGATTGCCCAGCGGTTCACCGAGGTTTTCCTCGATATCCCGCAACAAGCCAATGCCGTCGAAGTTCTCGGCAACGATACGGCCATCCTCGAACTTCAGTGCATTGGCCGCCCGCGCCAGCTGGGCGGCCTCGCTGCGCTGGTCGGCCAGCTCGAAGGCACGCAACTTGAACGGCGCGGTGATGTTCATGCCCAACCCGCCATCATCGCGAAACTGCAGTACCTGGGCCTCGAAGCCCTCGAGTTCGCCCTCGATGGCGCCGTACTCCAGGCACTGGCCAGTGGCCTGGGCGAACAGGCCATGAATCAACGGGGACTTGGTGTGGTTGATCGGTCGGCCGATCACTGCATAGCGGTCGCTCATCGGGCATCTCCGTGGGTGAACAGCACACCGTCAGCTTGCATGGCGGTGATTTCTTCAGGGCTGAAGCCAAGCCCGGCGGCTACTTCGGCATTGTGCTGGCCGAGGTCCGGGGCCACCTGGTGGATCGTGGTGTCGCAGTCGGAAAAGCGGAACGGCAGGTTGGGCAGGCGCAAGGTACCGTAGCGCGGGTGCTGCTGCTCGATGACCATGTTGCGCGCCTGGATCTGCGGGTCAGCCACGACCTCGTCGATGCGCTGCACCTTGGCGCTGGGAATGTCGATGCCATCGAGCAATTGCAGGATATCGGCTACCCGCCGTGCGCCGACCCAGTCACGCACCACGGCCAGGATCGCCTGGCGATGGGCGTTGCGGCCATTGAGGCTGTGGTAGCGGCTGTCGCTGCCGAAGCCGGGCGGGCCACCGTTGGCCTCGAGCATCGCGGCAAAGCGCTTCCAGGCGTCGTCGACCTGGGCGGCGATCACCAGGTCGCCATCGGCGGCGCGAAACACGCCGTACAGGGTGGAGGTCGGCATGTCATGGCCGGTCTGCTCAGGCAGGACGGTGCCGTCGGACAAGGTGTAGCACTGCACCGCGTATTCATGCATCGACACCAGCGTGTCGTACAGGGCCATGTCGATGTGCTGGCCACGACCACTGCTCACCCGGCCCAGTAGCGCCGCATTGATCGCCGCCACGGCATGGATGCCGGTGTACATGTCGCCCAGGGAAATGCGCAGCAACGGCGGCGCTTCGCCCGGCACGCCGACCATCTGCATGATCCCGCTCTTGGCCTCGGCAATCAGCCCGAAACCGGCGCGGTGGGCATCCGGCCCGGTGTGGCCGTACGCGGAGATGGAGCAGTACACCAGTCGCGGGTTGCGCGCCGACAGCTCGGCATAGCCCAGGCCCAGTTTGTCCAGGGCGCCGGGGCGATAGTTTTCGATGAACACATCGGCCGAGTCGGTCAGGCGTTGCATGAACGCTTTGCCACGCGGGTCCTTCATGTTCACGCTGACGCCCTGCTTGCCCATGTTCAGCTGCAGGAAGTAACCGCTCTGCTGCTCATCCAGGGTGAATGCATGCTGGCGGCCGGCATCGCCGCTGCCCGGCCGTTCGACCTTGATCACCTCGGCGCCCAGTGCTGCCAGGCAGCGGCCCACATAGGGCCCGGCCAGGAAGTGGCTGTAATCGATGACGCGGATACCCGCCAATGGCAATGCCTGGCTCATGCCTGCACTCTCCTGGGCACCATCAGCCGGTGCTCGCCACGCTGCACGACTTCGCCGTGCTGGTTGATCAGTTCCGACGGCAAGACCACGATGCCCCAGCCCGGTCGGCTGTTGCTCGGGCGCATCGCCCCCACGCGCATGCGCACGTGCAGCACATCGTTGACCTTGATCGGCAGCACGAAGTCCCAGGTCCAGCCCAGCGACATGCCCGGCACAAAGCGGTATTCGCACTGGGTCTTCAGGCCGTCGGCGATCGACAGCCCGAACAGGCCATGGGCAACCAGGCAGCCGAAGTGACTCGCGTTGGCGTACGCCTCGTCGACATGCACCGGGGTGTGGTCACCGGTGAGGTCGGCATAGGCCAGGATGCGTTCGCGGGTCACGGTGTAGGTGGGGCTGATGCATTCATCGCCTTCGCGGGCATCGTCCCAGTATTTTTCCACCACGCTCATGCCTTCACCTCCGCACGCGGGTCGATGGCCAATGCCTGGGCGACACACTTCGCCGGCAATGCCTGAATGAACTCCACCGCCAGGCCGTCCGGCAGGCGCAGCCAGTTGCGGCCCTGGGGCATTTCGCTGACGCCGAAACGCTGTGCAGCGGCCAGGGCAGCTTCAAGGTCCTCGCACATGATGCCCAGGTGCGCCATGCGCCCTTCCGGGCCGGCAAAGTCCGGCTGGTGGATGAACTGCAGGCCACCGAGGGTCCAGTACTGCGCCGGCTGCTCGACGTCACCCTGTATCTCGCGCATGGTCATGCCGCACACCTCGCTGAAAAAGCGGATGTGCCACTGGATGTCCCGCACCCAGAACGCAACGTGTTCCAGGTAGGCTTTCGGCTGACTCATGGATGACTCCCCTTCTGCTGATCGGCCATTGCGCGTTCGATACCCTTGATGCAGGCCACCAGGGTCGCGTTGACCGGCGTCGCCACGCCGTGGCGCTGGCCCCAGCGCACGACGGAGCCGTTGATGAAATCGATCTCGGTGACCGAGCCCTTCTCCAGGCTCTGTAGCATCGAGGTACGGAAGCTTGCCGGCAGGCCTTCGGCGGCCAGCCGCCAGGCAGCATCCGGGCTGGTGAGGCTCAGGCGGATGCCTGCTTGCCCGGCGACGGCGATGGCTTCAGCCACCGCTGCCTTGGCGGTGCTTTCCAGCAGCGGCTCGCTGTAGAGCTGGCCATAACCGAGCCTGGTGATAGCGCTGAGCGCGCCCGTCGCGACGTTGACCAGCAGCTTGTCCCACATGGTGCCAAGGATGTTGTCGCTGACCGTGGTCGCGAGCCCGGCGCTGTTGAAGACCTCGGCAATGGCCTGCACACGGGGCGTCAGCTTGCCGTCGAGTTCGCCGATGAAGGTCTGCTTGCCTGCTACACCGGCCCGGATCGAACCCGGCGCCAGCAATACGCCGCCGACGTAGGTCTTGCCGGCCAGCACCCGCTCACGCCCCACCACTTCGGCCAGGATGTCTTCATGGCCAAGGCCATTCTGCAGTGACAGCACCAGCGTCTGCGGCCCGATCAGCGCCCCGGCACCGTCAATCGCCTCGCGGGTGTGGAACGATTTGACCAGCACCACCACCAGGTCGGCCACACCCACGTCTTCGGCGTCGCAGGCCGCATTGACCCGCACCTGCCGCTCGCCGCGTTCGTCCTGCACCCGCAGCCCGTGCAGGTTCATCGCCTCGACATGTGCGCGGCCACGGTTCAACAGCCAGGTTTCATGCCCCGCCTCGCTCAAGGCCGCGCCTATGGCGCAACCCAGGGCGCCGGCACCCAGAATGCAGATTTTCACGTCGCAGACCTCCTGTTGTTTGCGACTACCTTATGCAGCGAGGCTTATTTCGGCTATACAATGGGCTTAATATGCCTATTGAGATTCGCAATAATGAGCGCGCTCGACGCCTTGCCTGACCCCAAGCTGCTGCAGCTGTTCGATGTGCTGTACCAGTGCCGCAGCGTGACCCGTAGCGCTGAACAGCTCGGCCAGAGCCAACCTACTGTGAGCATCTGGCTGGGGCGCTTGCGTGAAGAGTTGAACGACCCGCTGTTCGTACGCACGCCAGGGGGCATGGCCCCTACCCCGCGCGCAGACCAGTTGATCGGGCCATGCCGCGAGGTGCTGGAGTCGCTGCGGCGCCTGACCGCCTGGGAGCCGCAATTCGTTCCGGCCACGGCGCAACGGCGCTTTCGCCTGTGCGTCAGTGATGCCAGCCATATCACCCTGCTGCCCAGCATCCTCAACCACCTGCGTACCCACGCGCCCGGTATTCGCCTGGAGGCGGCGCGCATCGATGGCAATACCGAAAGTGCGCTGGAGTCGGGTGAGGCGGACCTGGCCATCGGCTTTGTGCCTTGGCTGGGCGCGGGGATGTATCAACAGGTGTTGTTCGAGCAGGACTGGGTCTGCCTGAGCAACCCACAACACCCTCGTTTGGGTAAAGGCATGAGCGTGGCGCATTACCAGGGCGAGGGGCATGTACAGATCAGTGCCGGGACCGGGCAGAAGCTACTGGAGGCTGGCCTGGCGCGGGCCGGCATCGAACGCAGGATCATACTGGAGCTGCCAGCGTTTCTGGGCTTGGGGATGATCGTCGGGTCGACCGACCTGGTGGCGACGCTGCCACGGCACATCGGACAGACCCTTGCCGACATGCATGGTTTGCAGGTGCACGATTGCCCGTTTCCAGTGGAGGGCTTCACGGTCAAGCAGCACTGGCACGCACGGTACCAGCAGGACAGCGGGAATCGCTGGATGAGGGAGGTGGTTCGGGCATTGTTTCAGACAGGGGGTGGTTAGAAGACGAACGCGTCCCTCGCCAAGCTTCCTTCCCTGGAGGCATCGGTATACGGATCAAGCAGCAGGCTTGAGCACCACCTTCGTCCAGCCATCATCCCGCGCATCAAAGTGCTTGTAGGCGTCGGGGCCTTCAGCAAGCGTCAAACGATGGGAAATGATCCGGGAAGGCGTGTGCGCCCGTGATGAATGAGCTGCGCCAGGCGGCGGTTGCAGGCTTCACGTTCGCCTGGCCCGTGCGGATGGATTGGCCCTTGAACCAGAACGCACCGAAATCGAAGGCCATCTTGCCCTGCTTCGCCAGGTCGTTCTTCGCCCCCGGATCTTCTGGCACGAACACACCCACGGCGTCGATGCCAGCGGTGGCCTTGGTTGAGGCAACCAGGGACGCGGAGGCCGCTTTCGACCCATAGCTGCCGCTCGTGGAGGACAGCTATCGGCCAAAAGCGGTCGTTCAGTGCCTGTGAAATCAAAAGCGATTCAAAATGATTGCGCGCGCGGGCGCGATGGCTGATATGTTTTCCGCACATCAGGTCGCACCCAACCGACGCTGGCCTCATCAAGGAAGATAAGCCAATGAAAACAGTATTCGGCTTCTTGCTCTATGTCTGCCTGAACATATCCGCATTCGCAGGCTACAAAACCATCGGCTTCCAGGTCTCGACGTTGCCGGGCGCGCAAAATGGCCGCCCGCTGGAGCTGGCAGTCTGGTACCCGAGCACAACCACCGCTACACCACAATTGATCGCTGAGACCCAGGTATTCGCCGGTGCCCTCGCCGTCCGCGATGCACCCCCGGCCACAGGTGCGCTTCCATTGGTGGTACTTTCCCACGGCTTTCGCGGCAACTGGGGGAACCAGTCATGGTTAGCCAGTGCACTGGCTCACCAGGGCTACATCGTGGCGGCAGTCAACCACCCTGGCACCACCACCCACGATCGCCGCACTGAAGCCGCGGCACAGTTGTGGCAGCGCCCCATCGACTTGCAACGGGCCATCGATGCAGTCATGGCCCAGCCGGATCAGTTTGGACGGGTAGCCAAGCGTCAGATCGCAGTGGCTGGCCATTCACTGGGTGGCTGGACCGCGCTGGAAATCGCGGGTGCCCGTTTCGATCCCAAGCGTTTCGTCCAGGACTGCATCACCCGTCCCAAGCTATCCAGTTGCAGCGTTTACAAGCAGATCAATCCCGATAGCGCACCGGCTTCGAAAGCTCGACTGGGCAGCGATCTGCGCGACAAACGTGTCACTGCCATTGTTACCCTGGATCTGGGCCTTTCACGCGGCCTGACCGATGAAAGCCTGATGGCGTTGCCAGTACCGACTCTGGTGATCGCGGCGGGCGCAGCGTCTGAAGATCTCCCTGCACAGCTGGAATCCGCCGCCCTGGCCAAGCGTTTGCCTCCGGCGACGACTCGTTATGTCGAGATCGAGGACGCCAGCCACTTCAGCTTCCTGTCCATGTGCAAACCTGGCGCCACGGCATTGCTTGAAGAAGATGCACCTGGCGATGGCATCATTTGCCAGGACGGCGTTAACGCACGACCGCGCGCGCTGATACAGGCGCAGATTGCCTCGCTGATTACCGAGTTTCTGGAACAATCCTTTCGCCACTGACAAGCGCTAATTCCGTTGATGGTAGGAATGTCAGATGAATATCTCGAATGGGTTGCTAAAGAGTAAGCAGCCAGCGTACACACCTTGCACGGATCAATCAGGCATCCACAGATGCGCAAGCAGTTGCTAGATATCTCTGGCTCACTGCGTCAGCACATCATTCAGATACGCGCATGGCTGATGACCATTCAGCCGCGCAGAAGCCGAGATCTGGGGACACTCGAACGTATCCGCTACAGGGAAACTGCCACCTCCCCGTCCGCTTGGCCATCCACCAAAGCCTGGATCTCTGCGAAAATATCTGAAGCCAGGCTGGCCGGGACGCCCCAATAATCAAAGATCCCGCCCTCATCTCGATTCTGGCCACAGGTCACAAAAACGCCGGTCCCAAACTTCTGCTTCAGGCGCATTGCCAACCAGCCAACGAAACCGCTGTTGTCGGAGCCTTGCGGAAAATGGAATCGGAAGACGCCGAACAGCTCTTGCTCGACGTCGGCACAGGGGACCAGTTGACTCCACACCTGGTCATCTCGTACGAGCGCCAGTGCATCAGGGCGAGCGGCATCAGGAAACGATGACAACGGAAACTCGAGAAAGGCGTAGGTGCCGGGGAAGAGCCTCAAATGGGCTTGGGTAATGACGTGCAACAATCGACGCTCCGTATCCTGGACTGTTTCATGGGAAATGTTCACCATTTCAGACTCTCCGTTCAGTAAAGCGCGCAGCGCTTCTTTTTTATTGACCGAGGCGATACTAAGCACGAAGATCTTCAAGATAAATGCTCAAAAATCAATAACATTAACAACCAAAGATTGTAGATATGGATAAGCTAAAAAGCATGGCGGCGTTCGTAGCAGCAGCCGAGTCAGACTCCTTCTCGGCAGCAGCTGCCGTGTTAGGCGTGACGCCGCAGCTGATTGCCAAACAGGTCAGCAATCTGGAATCTGAGCTAGGTCTTAAATTGATCACCCGCACCACGCGCCGACAAAGCCTGACCGCCGTGGGCAGGGACTATTACTTGCGCTGCAAGGCTATCCTGAGCGACGTTGAAGACGCCGATCAGCTGGCGCTGTCAGCAAACTCGACTCCGCGCGGAAAAATCCGTATCAGCGCCCCCTATAATTATGGTTCTCATCGACTCATCCCGTTCCTGACCCAATACCTAACGCGTTACCCAGAAACGGAAATCGAGTTGGAGTTGACTGACAGGTTCGTGAATGTCGTAGAAGAGGGATTCGAAGTCGTGTTTCGGCTTGGCAAACCCCAACTGGCCGATAGCGCGGCATTGGTTCAGCGCGGCTTGAGACCTTTCAGGATGTTTGCTTGCGCATCTCCCGCTTATCTGTCACGAAAAGGGACCCCACTCCATCCCGAACAACTCGTGGACCATGATTGTCTGGGCTATCTGTTCTCCGATCGAATGACGGACAAACTCTGGCGATTCACCAAAAACATGCAGACGTTCACGGTCCCCATTGCGAGTCGACTGAAAGTCAATAACACCCTGGCCAAGGTGAACGCCGCATTGTCGGATTTCGGCATCACGCTGTGTGTCGAGGATGTACTGATGCCCTATGTGCAACGGGGGGAGCTGGTCGTACTCTTCGAGGAATTCGAAGGACCCACGTATCCCGTCAATCTGATCTACCCCCTCGACCGTCGCCCCTCCGCAAAGCTCAGGCACTTCATAGACGAAGTTGTTGCTGCATTGGGTTCGCCGCAGGCTTAGCAGGTTCCGGCCCTGGGTGAATGGCAGCTAATCGCCCCTCTGTCTGGCTCGAACCGCCGGGAAACCACGAGTCGAGCGCCACAGGCGCACTCTCCCGAGCCATCGATTCCCAGTAGTGCCGATTGCCGTTGGATTTGCGGGCGTCGATACTGGATTGAAACCGATGGCTCCGGTTCAGCACGAAGCGCGCGAACGTCAGAAGTTGTACTTGAAACCCGTCATGATGTTTCTTGGAGCACCGTACATACCGTGGTCGCCGGCATAGCTGAGGTATTCACGGTCGAACACGTTGTTCAGATTGACTGACGCACTCAGATGCTTGTTGAAGTCGTAGCGAGCCAGGAGGTTGGTGACGGCATAGCTACCCTGAGTGAAGGTGTGCAGGTCGGCACCGGTTTTGCTCTGCCAGTTCACACCGCCGCCAAGGGTGAGCTTGTCCAGAATCCCCGGCAGGCGATAGCTGGTGAAGGTCTTGAGACTGTGGCGAGGCAGGGTGGTAACGATACGCTGGTCGTCAGCGTCGGTGCTGACTGCATAGGCATAACCGGCAGATGCCTGCCAGCCTTCGGCCAGCTCTCCGTCCAGGGTGAATTCAGCGCCTTTGGTAGTGGTTCCCTGCTCCGACTTATACGTGTTACCGCCTGGGGTATCGATCCAGATCGCCAGGTTGTCCTGCTCGATCTTGAACAGCGCGACGCTGGAGTTCAGCTTGCCGTCGAAGTGGCTTCCCTTGACGCCAACTTCATACCCGGTGCCCTCCATCGGATCCAGTGGTTTGTTGTCGATGTCGCGAACCCAGGACGACTGTGGGTTGAAGATTTTCGTATAACTGGCATACAGCGACCACGTATCGTTGACGTCATACACCACGCCAGCATACGGGATGTAGACGCCGGTTTCCGCCTCCTTGGTCTTGGTTTGCTCGGCGTTGTAGGGTTTATCCTCGATGTCACGATGCCAATCGATCACGCGGCTACCCAGCAAGACACTGAGATCGTCGGTGGCGTGCAGGCGCGTGGCGAGATAAGCGGCGTATTGGGTTTCGTCGGCAGTGGATTTGCCAGTGACGTCGAATTCCGGTTTGGCCGAGCCGCCGTTCCAGTTCAATAGGTTATCGATCGCGCCAGCCGGAGAGCCGGAATAGTCGTATTTCCAGCCGCCGTAGCTTGGCACGTCCTCGTAGTAGTTGGACAAGGTCACGCCGGCGATCAATTCGTGCTCGCGGCCCAACAGACCGAACGGGCCGGTCAGGTAGGCATCGATGTTGTTCTGGCGCGGGATGCCGGAGAAGCGCACTGGCAACTGAGTGGTGCCGCTTCCGTCCGGGTTGAGGCTGCCGTTGACGTAGTTGAAGACTTCATCAAACTTGTTTTCGGAGTGGGTCAGCTCGATCTTTCCGCTCCAGCCATTGGCGAACTGCTGTTCGATCGAGGTAAAAAAGCTGGTTTGCTCATGGTCGTTGTAAGACCACGTTTGAGCCGAATTGAGCGAGCGTTTTAGGTTGGTGCGAGACCCGTCGGTGAAGCGGGACGGCAGGCCGGAGCGCATGGGCGAGTCAACGTCTGTGCGTTGATAACTGAAGCCCATTGTCAGCAGAGTGTCTTCAGTCAGGTCGAACTCGGTAATGCCGTAGATCAGCTGCGAGTCCTGCTTGTAGCGGTCTACCCATGACTGCTCTGTCTTGAAGTCGGCGACCAGACGACCGCGTACGTTGCCGGTTTCGGTCAGCGGGCCAGATACATCAAAGCCAGTTCCGTAGCGGTCCCAGTTACCAGCTTCTGCGGTGACGCTGGCCTGAGCCTCGGAGGTCGGACGCTTGCGGATCAGGTTGATCGTCGCTGAAGGGCTGCCCAGGCCGCTGATCAGGCCGGTAGCACCGCGCACCACCTCCACCCGGTCATACATGGCCATGCTCTGGGTGTAATTGTCCATGCGCTTGACGGTAGGCACACCATCGATTTCAAAGTTCTGAACCTCGAAGCCGCGCGAGAAGTAACCATCGGATTCGGCACCCAGCCCGTCGCGCAACACGATGATGCCCGGTGTGGCATCGAGGGTATCGCTTAGATTGGTCAGGCGCTGGTCATCCAGGCGCTGGCGGGTCATGACGGTCAGCGACTGCGGGGTCTCTTTGGGGGTCAGGTTCAGACGGGTGGAACTGCTGGATGAGTAGGTGGTGTAAAGCCCGGTACCTTCTGTAGTAGACCCGGGCGCTTTGCCCGAAATTGAAATGCTTTGAAGCTCCAGCGCGGTAGAAGCCGGCGCTCGCTGGAGGGTGTATCGCCCATCCGGCTGGCGCACCGCTATGAGCTGGCTGCCCTCAAGCAGCGCCTGTAGCGCACCGTCGACCGTGTAATCACCCTTCAAGCCAGGGCTGTTTTGTCCGGCAATCAATTCATTGGGAAACGACAACAACAAATGGGCTTGCTGGCCCAGGTGATTGAGCGCAGTGCCCAGTGGCGCCGCAGGGATTTCATAGTGTTGCACGCTGCTATCGGCGGCTGCCCACACTGGCGATGAACTGGCAATCAGAACCGCCGCGGCGCAACCCAGGGTGCTGGCGAGCGGGGTTGCGTAGCACGACGAAATACTGCGGTGATGCATGTGAAGTTCCCCGATGTCTTTTGATGTATGGCCTATAAGTCTCGCCAGAAATCAAAACGGCTCATCGAAGACGAAAATAGTTCAAACGGTTGCCGGCAAGGCGCGCAAGTTGACCCATAGGCGAGTGAAACGCTGGACATCCAGTTTCAGCGTCTGGGCAACGGCATCGATGATTCGATCGCTGTCTGCCAGCGGGTAGGATCCCCATACACGCAGGTTGGCCAATGCGGGGTCGCACCCGAGATGCCCATGACGATACCGACCCAGTTCATCCAGGAAAGCCTGGAGCGGTTGGCCGTTGGCGACGATCATGCCTTCTGCCCAGGCCGGAGCGTTTGCTTGCAGTGCATCCTGATCGAGCAGGCCGAGCGCCCCGAAACGAGCCAGTTGCCCGGCCTGCAAGGAAGTCCACGTGCTCGCTTTTGCCGGGCTTACCTGAAGTGAGCCACGATAGACCGCCAACTGAGTCGAGCCATTGTCAAATTGGCGTACCGTGAAGCGCGCCGAGGTCGCCTGTGCGCGAATCTGAGTGGCTTCGATGGAGAGTGCCTGGTTCAAAACCGTGTCGACCAGGATCTCGCCGCTGAGTAATCGAAGGTGCCAGCGATGATCTGTATGACGAACATTTATCGCGCTGCGGGTATTGAGATCAAACGACAGATTGGCGTTCAGCGCGACGCGTCGCTGCTCTCCAACACCCGTGACGTAATCGGCGCTCAAGCGCGAAACCACTTCGCTGCCTCCGGCCAACCATGCACCCGCGCTTGTGGTCAGCAGCAAGGCCAGGCCCTTGATGGCCCGTCGTCTGCTCAACCCTTCCTGAGAAGAAAGCAACAGGGCCTGTCGGGCAAGGTTTGGATCGCCCTGGGTACGCAATGAGTCTAGCTGCGCAGCCAGGGCCAAGGCCCTTTCCCAGGCCAGCTCATGCAAGGGGTGTTCACTACGCCATGCCATGAAGGCGGCCTGTGCGGGTGAATCAAAATTAGCTTCCTGCATATCGAGCCACCATGCCATCGCCTCCTCACACATTTTCGGTGATGGCGCGGGTTCTCGGGTAAAGGCGTTTTCGGTGATCGTCATTCCAGCGCTTCCGTCACCAGCATGCACTGCGCACCTGCCTTGATGATGTGGCGTTTGACGGTAGCGATTGAAATACCCAGCCGCTCGGCAATTTCCCCATGGCTGAGCCCATCCAGTTGCGACCAGAGGAATGCCTTTTTGACGGCGATATCCAACTTACAGAGTGCTTCGTCGAGTCGAACCAGCGTCTCGAAAATAATCAATTGGGTCGCCAGATCCGGCAGCACGTTTTCGTCTTCCGTCTGGATCGCATCCAGATAGGCTTTTTCCAGGCGTGTGCGGCGGTAGTGGTTTGACAGGACACTGCGTGCCACCTTCGCCAGAAACGGTCGAGGCTGCCGGACTTCCAACGCCTCTTTGCTGAGCAACAGGCGCATGAAGGTGTCCTGCATCAAATCAGCGGCGCGGTGTGAGCAGCTCAATTGCCGATACAGCCAGCGACGCAGCCAGCGGTGTTGCTGTTCGTAAAGAGCCGTGAGCTGAGCACTGTCGACGGATGCCATGAGTTGCCACTGAATAGACGCAAATGAGACTTAGTATCATATGCAACTATTGGGCTGTCGACAAGGACGCAGAATGTCTGCTTAGGGTCGAAAGCTTTCGGCCTTGGTTGGCCGCTTTCGACCCATTGCTGCCTCCCGAGAAGCGGGTAACGGCTGGCAACTTAGCCTTCACGTGGCGGCAGGAACGTTGATCGGAATGTCTTGTTGGGCTTCCTTAGCCGGGTAGCTTGGCAGCAAGGACATCAACTTTCTCGATTGACGGCGGTTTGGTAAACAGCTCGGCAGCCTTTGCCATAAGCGCCGCTGCGACCTTTCCCGAAAGATGCGCTTGTCGCCCAGCTTCATCCGGGAAGGCGTCAAAGATGCCAAAGGTGGAAGGCCCCAAGCGGATTGCGAACCAAGCGGTGGTGGCAGGCTCCTCCTCCACTATTGGAAGGCCGCCCATGAGAAAGCTCTCTACATCCTTCTCTTTCCCGGGTTTTGCTTCCAGACGAACGAACAACGCTACGTTGACCATGACGTGGCTCCTGTTGTTACGGTGCGGCTGGCGCTATCAGGTCGCGATAGCCACAAGGGGCATCCGACTCTTAACTATGGTCGATGATGGCAGGATTACAAACCCCAAAAGACCAAGGGTAGCGGCGGGTGGCGCACGGGTAGTGAGAATGACGTAGTGGGCGGCGTGTAAGCCGCAAGCCAGCCGCTTGATCACTTTGTCCCAATCTGCGGTCTAATAGTAGTGATTCAACGATATCTGAAATTTAGGAAAACATAAGAGATCATGGTTGCTGTCAGGCCGACCAATATGTACTCGACGCGGGGTAGGAATATGACCAATACACCCAAAGAAAACACGATCAAGGTGTTTTGCAGTATGTATTTCCTTATTCTACTTACGGCTATGAAATAGCCATACTGCTTGCCTAGGAAAAACAAGGCCATGCCGATGAGCGACATAATCTGGAAATCGCGCATCGCAATGTCATTCAGGATCGCATGCCTGATCAAATTAGCCAGGAGTGCAAGCCCCATAAAAAGAAAAAGGTGCGAGTAGATCAAGGAGTGCCCGCTCATTCTGATTTGATTTTTGCTCAGCAGGTAAAAGCTATCAAAGTAGATCCACCATATACTGCAAATCATGATAAATCCGGTGATTGCCGCCATCACATTATAGCGATCCCATTGAATGTCAGATAAGCCTCCAGAAAGGCTAAACACTGACTCACCCAATAAAATGAGCGTGAGCAAGCCTATCCGTTCAATCAAGTGTTCTGTATGTGCCGGCAATGGTTTTAGTTTAGTCCAGAAAAAAACAGGAAGCAAAATATCAAGAATGATTCCAATATAAGCAACAAAGTAACGCGCGGGCGGACTAAAAAGAACTGATGAAAGACTAACAACTGCGCTAACTAACAGGGCGAAGCCAAGCCTAGAGGAGAGTTCGCCACGAGAATCGAGCTTGCTTATGGACGAAATGTACATGATGCTGATAATGGCACGTATACCAAAATAGCAGGCAATAATAAGCGGGTAGTTAACTTCCAGGTCTTCTCCGATCCGTGCAGATAGCACAATGAGCAGCAGCATTATGAATAATGTTGCCAAACGGTGAAGTTTGCTGTCTGTATCAAACCTATTGGAGTAAATCGTGTGACTGGACCAGACCCACCACAGTGGTATAAAAAGCAGCAAAAAAGTCCATAATTGCCCATGCTCAAAGTGGCCTTGATGAACATGTCCGAGAGTATGCGTAACCTGGCCAATTGTAACAACAAAAGTCAGGTCAAAAAACAACTCCAACCATGTGGCGCGTCGATTTTTTTCATAATATTTCAAAGACTTCATTAGCTGCCGGCTCCGTGTACACCTCTTTAATGAAGAAGGCAGCTGACGCTGGCTTTCCCTCGGCTCTGGGGTGGGTGATACCAAGCCGATGTCGCTCTCTACCGATTTCGTCCACGCACCAAGAAAAGTTCAATCATCTGAATCATCTCGTTGAACTCTGGAACCCCGTCATAGCGAACCGCATCAATGTAGAATGTTGGGGTGCCGTTCACGCCGCTTCGTACCCCGCCATTGAAGGCGGCTTGAATTTTGGGGATGTAAGTATCCTCTCGGCGTATTCTCTGAATGTGGGTAGCAACTGGTTGTACAATGTCAGTTGGTCACCGCACACCGAAGTCCAGTCAGCGGGATAAAACGCCAGTACCACGGGATTTCCCTTGAGTTCACGCAGCGACAACTGTTGATCAGGAGTTGCGTAAAGGGTGAAGTTGGGCGCGACAGTGCCGGCCGGCAGCGGCCCCTGAACCAGATCGCCATTCGTTTCTTTTGCATCATCAAATTCTGAAGTTTTCATTGCTTGAACCTTGATAGATGGGTGGTTGGGGCGTGCTCAGTGGGATACGACGTGCCCGGCGGGATAACTCCATCCACCATCAAGGGGTTTACAAAAGACAACGGTGCCTCGATCTCAGCCTGAGCCTGAGTGATTTCGGCAACGAAACGTTCACGTTCCGCATCACGGAACACATGGAGGTCCGCCGTGTAATCGCGGAATTGGATTTAGGCCAGTTTGGCTGGGAAAGGGTCGGATTAGCTCTGGCTCACCAATAACTATAGTCGTTGGTGAGGCTTACCGTTGTCGCTGAGCGAATTTTCGGTATCCTCCAGTGCCAACAATGCCACTGAGCGCTTCTGGCCGTTAGCTGTCCTCAACGAAGGGCAGCTATGGGTCGAAAGCGGCCACTCTCAAGTAATGGATTTGGCCATTTCCGAGGTGCCAGTCCAACCGGTCTGCTCGTAGACCGGTTTGCCCGTCCTGGTGGCGTGCAGGACAGCGAAGGTGATTCCTCGGCGGGCGAACTCGGCATCAGCTGCTTGCATCAAGGCCGAAGCCAGGCCTCGGCGGCGGTAGGCCGGCTGGACGAACACATTCAACACATAACCACGCTTGTCCTGGGTTGGGTGCGATGGATGTGGCGGCCAATCAATGCTCATCAGGCCAATGGCTGCGACCGGTTGGTCGCCATCCAGGAGTTTGAACCCGTAATACCGACCGTCACCGAGCCGCTCCTCCAGCCAAGGGCGAAAGTGCTGAGTCATGACCTGTAGCTCTGCAGGGTCCCCGCCCGCCTCAAGAAACATTTCCTGGCGGTGCGAGCAGATCATTTCTGCGTCGGATGGCCCCACAGGCCGGCACTCCAGACCGGAAAATCCTAAACATCCTTGTAATTCGCTCATCGTCTACCCAGTGTCATAGCATCGATTCACAAGGAGGCAGCCTAGGGCATCTTCGGGCTCAGAACAACTTGCTTCGTCATGGATCGAGGTCGCGAGCCGCCTACATCTGTCAAAGCAGCTCGGGGAATGCAACACCAAGCAAACCGGGGTCCTTCAGAATCGATGCGCTGCTGGCGATATCCGGGGCCAGCCAACGGTCCTGGGCGTAGGCCGGAACCCGTTCGCGCAGCAACCGCCAGGCAACGTTGGTACCTGCACCAAAGCGCTGCTCCTTGAGGAACTCGAAGGCCTGGGCCGCCAACAAGTATTCGATGGCGAGGATCTGCGTACAGTTCTCCAGGGCGCGGTGCAGCTTCAACCCGGCATTGGTGCCCATGCTCAGGTGATCTTCCTGCAGGCCGGAGGTGACGTAGTTGTCGACGACTGCCGGTTGTGCCAGCTGACGGTTTTCTGCACACAGTGAAGCGGCCACGTACTGGACAATCATCATGCCCGAATTCACCCCCGGTTGACTGACCAGGAAGGCCGGTAAACCGCTGACCAACGGGTTGATCAGGCGATCGAGACGACGCTCGGCAATCGCCCCGATCTCCGCTACCGCGATTGCCAGCAAGTCGGCCGCCATGGCCACGGACTGCCCGTGCGGATTCGCCTGGGAAACCACCCGATACGACTCGGGGGTACCCAGTAACATCGGGTTGTCGGTCGTGGAGTTGAGTTCGGTTTCGATCTGCCGCGCAGCGTGTTCCAATTGATCGCGCGCAGCACCGTGAACCTGCGGGATCGAGCGAATGCTCAAGGCGTCCTGGGTGCGAATGCCTTGGCTGCTGGCAATGATTTCGCTGCCGTCGAGCAGGCGACGCAGGTTACTGCCCACGCGCTGCATGCCGGGGTGCGGTTTCATCGCGATGATTTCAGGGTCGAAGGCATCGAGCTGGCCGCGCAGGGCCTCGAAGCTCATGGCGCTGATAACGTCGGCCCATTGGCTCAACCGGGTGGCGTCGTCCAAGGACAGGCAGCTCAGGCCAGTCATGCACGGGGTACCGTTGACCAGGCAAAGACCATCCTTTGCACCCAGTTTGATCGGCGCCAGGCCGACCTCGGCCAAGGCCTGCTGCGCCGGCATGATCTGGCCGCGAAAGCTGACCTGGCCTACGCCCAGCAAGCTGATGCTGATATGTGCCATGTGGGTCAGATACCCCACCGACCCCTGTTTCGGAACCTGCGGGGTGACATGCTGGTTGAGCAAGGTCAGCAGCGCCTCGACCACCTTGCGCTGAAGGCCTGAACGGCCCTGGCAGAAATTGATGATCGCCGCGCACATGATCGCCCGGGTCTGTTCGTCCGACAGCGCCGTACCCACGCCACAGGCATGGCTGAGCAAGGTGTTGTGCGACAGCTGGCTGAGTTGTTCGTCCTGCAACGAGACATTGCACAAGGCGCCAAGCCCAGTGTTGACGCCATAGGCGCGGTCACCGCTGGAAACGATGCGCTGGACAATCGCCTGGGCGTTCTCGATCCGCGCCCAGGCCGATGGGGCCAGCTCAAGCTTCGCGCCATGCCGGGCCACAGCCACCACGTCCTGCCAACGAACTGGCGCCTCGGCGATGATGATTTTTTCGGCAAACGACATACACGCGGTTCCTTAAAGCGAAGCTACGCGACGCTGCACGAAACGATCGACGTATTCGTCCGCAGGCTGGTAGAGGATTTCTTTCGGCGTGCCGACCTGGACCAGGCGACCGTCCTTGAGAATGGCAATCCGGTTGCCGATACGCACCGCTTCGTCCAGATCATGAGTGATAAAGACGATGGTCTTGTGCAGGGTTTTTTGCAGTTCCAGCAACTGGTCCTGCATTTCGGCGCGAATCAGCGGGTCGAGCGCACTGAAGGCTTCGTCCATCAGGATGATGTCGGTGTCGGCAGCCAGAGCACGGGCCAGGCCGACGCGCTGACGCATGCCGCCGGACAACTGGTGCGGGTACGATTTTTCGTAACCCTTGAGGCCCACGGTATTGATCCAGTGCAGGGCTCGCTCCGCGCACATGGCCTTGCTCTCGCCCCGGACTTTCAGGCCGTAAGCGACGTTGTCCAGCACGGTGCGATGCGGCAACAGGCCAAAGCTCTGGAACACCATGCTGATCTTGTGCCGGCGGAATTCGCGCAGGGCGTCCATGTCGTATTGCAGAATGTCCTCGCCATCGACCAGGATCTCGCCGCTGGTCGGGTCGATCAGGCGGTTGAAGTGGCGCACCAGGGTCGACTTGCCAGAGCCCGACAGCCCCATGATCACGAAGATCTCACCACTGCCGATGGACAACGAGAGATCGTTGACCCCGACCACGCAGCCGGTTTCGGCCAGGACCTGATCCTTGGCTTTATTCTGGCGGATCAGTTTCAGGGCATCTTCGGCGCGAGCACCGAAGATCTTGAAGACATGCTTGACTTCGATCTTGTTCATCGTCTGCGTAACGCTCATTTGCCCACCCCATGCCGTGGTCGGCCATAGGCCTGGGTAATGCGGTCGATCACAACCGCCAGAATCACAATGGCCAGGCCCGCTTCGAGGCCGCGGCCCACATTCAGGGTCTGGATGCCGACCAGGACGTCCTCACCCAGGCCACGGGCACCGATCATCGACGCGATGACTACCATCGACAGGGCCATCATGGTGGTCTGGTTGATACCGGCCATGATGCTCGGCAACGCCAGTGGCAGCTGCACGCCGAACAGTTGTTGCATGCGATTGGCACCGAACGCGTTGATCGCTTCCATGACCTCGCCATCCACCTGGCGAATGCCCAGGTCGGTCAGGCGAATCAGCGGCGGGGCGGCATAGATGACGGTGGCGAAGATCGCCGGCACCTTGCCCAGGCCGAACAGCATCAGAACCGGAATCAGGTACACGAAGCTGGGCATGGTTTGCATGATGTCGAGCAGCGGCATCAACACCGCCCGCAGGCGATCGCTGCGTGCCGAAAGGACACCCAGCGGAATGCCGACCAGGACCGATATCAGTGTTGCTACCAGCATCAGCGCCAGGGTCTGCATCAGCTTGTCCCAGAGACCGACCGCACCAACCAGGAAGAGCAAGCCGACGATCACGGCAGTGGTCACGACTTTACGAGTGGCATGCCAGGCAATACCGGCGACGATCGCCAGCATCAGCCACCAGGGCATCGCGCGCAGCAGGCCTTCGAGGTTGACGATGGCCCACAGCAGGGTGTCGGAGATGTGCCGGAACACGTCACCGTAGTTGGTTACCAGCGCATCGACCCAGCCATTGACCCAGTCGGCAATGGAAAACGTGAAGTTCTTGGGAAACATGGGATTCTCTCGAGCAAGTGTATGAAGCGGACTGTCATGCGCCTTGTCCGGCAGGAGCCGGACGAGTTCACACGCTCAGAGTGCCGCGTCCACCTTTTTGGCTGCGTCTTCGCTGACCCAGCCATGCCAGACCTCGGGGTGCTCCTTGAGGAACAACCTGGCCAGTTCCGGCGACTCGATACGATCTTTGCTCATGCGCGCCAGGTTCTGATTCAGCAGATCGATCGGCAGATTGACCTTTTCCAGCACCGCCACCAGTTCCGGCGCCTGCTCGTGGAAGGCCTTCGACAGGCCCACCTTGATGGTCAGGGTTTTATCCACGCCTGGCTTCTCGTCCAGCTTGACCAGGTCAACCATGCCCATCAGCGGTGTCGGCGACCAGTAGTAGAACAGGATCGGCTCGCCACGCTTGTAGCTCGACAACACGGCGGCATCCAGTGCCGGGCCGGTGCCCGGGCGGAAGTTGGTGTAGCTGCTTTCCAGGCCATAGCGCTTGAGCATCTCGCTGTTGTCCAGCTCGCAGGTCCAGCCGGCCGGGCAATTGTAGAAGCGCCCCTTGTCCGGTTCTTCCGGGTCCTTGAATACCTGGGCGTATTGCCCAAGATCGGCGATGGTCTTGAGGTTCGGAGCCTTGGCTTCGAGTTTGCGCCCGGCATCGCCTTCGATCACATAGCGCGGCACATACCAGCCTTCTACCGCGCCAACGACCGGCGCGCCGACGCCAACCACCTTGCCGGCAGCCGCTGCCTTGTTCCAGACCTCGCTGCGCCCCACCCACTCTTCGGCAAATACCTGAATATCATTGCTGCTCAGGGCGTTTTCCATGGAGATGGAGTTACCCGGCAAGCTATCGGTATCACAGCCATAACCGTTTTTCAGCACGAACTGCATCACATCCGTGAGCAGCATCCCGCTTTCCCAATTCAAACCGGCGAATTTCACCGGTTTGCCAGACTCGCACCAACCGGCCGCCTGGCTGGCGCCAGCGGCCGCCAGCAGCCCGAAAGATAGTGTCGTGGTCAGCAGAGCCTTTGTAATTTTCATTGTGACGCTCCCAAACAAGAACATGGATTGCAGTAGTCGAGGGCATCCGGCCCAAAGAGGGTCGCCAAACTTGCTGATGAGCCTTGCAATCGGCATCGGCGTGGCCCCTGTGATCGGTGGCCACTGCGCAGTAGAAATATTTCACAACCTTAAAAAAGGATAAAATAATATGTCCTGATGTATCACAACGGAAAAAACTATGAAGTTCACACTGCGACAACTTCGCTATGCGCTCGCAGCGGCCAAGCACGGAAACCTGACGACTGCCGCCATGGAGCTTCATGTTTCACAACCCTCCATCTCGGCGGCCATCACCGAACTGGAAGAGGTACTGGGTCAATCGATTTTCGTACGCCAACGTGGCCTTGGCATATCGCTGACCCCGTTCGGTCGCACCGTCATGGTCCAGGCCCGTCGCGTTCTGGCAGAGGCTCGGACCTTTGCCGAGATCAATGCCAATGCCGGGGAGTGTGTCGGAGAATTGGTCGTCGGATGTTTTGAAGACCTGGCGCCCTATTGCCTGCCACAGATTGTGCGACGGATGCAGGAGTCCTGCCCGAGGGTGACTGTCGATATGCGCGAAGGCAGCTTCGATTATGTTGGCAAGCGGCTGAGTGAGGGCGCGATAGAGCTGGCAATCACCTACGATCTGGGTCTGCCGCCGAACACGCAATGCACACAGCTGTGTCAGCTGACTGCCCAGGTACTGCTGGCTGCCGATCACCCGTTGGCCAAGGAGCCGCGCGTCAGTCTCAAAGCGCTATCCGAATACACTCTGGTCGTCACCGATCAGGTCCACAGCTGGCAGCACGTGCTGGATCTGTTCAGCTTCTACGATCTATCACCCGCCGCTGTGCACCGTGTGCGCACCTTCGAACTGCAGCGTAGCCTCGTCGCCAACGGGTTTGGCGTGGCGCTGATCTATACCCGGCCATTTGGTGACCGTAGTTATGATGGTCAAGCGCTGGTGTGTCGGCCGACTCTGGAGAAATTGCCAACGCATAGCATCGTCCTGGCCCATGACCAGCGCTATCCGCTGACGCCTTCGGCTGAGGCGTTCAAGGAGCTGGCGGTGGCATGGTTCGCGGAACGGCCGTCGTTTGCGTCCGAGTGAACAACGGGTGTCGCATGACGACGCTGGCGGGTAGATGAGATTCCCTGCACGTAAGTCAATCTGGCCGACCAACGGACATCAAAACCATGGCCATAGTAACTTGCATAATGAAAGTTACTGGCGGATAGTGACGTCATCCCAGGATGACGCCCAAGGCCGATGCCATGAAAAAAGCCAGCTTCCAACCCATGCCTTGCCCCGTAGCCCGTGCGCTCGAACACATCGGTGATGGCTGGAGCCTGTTGGTCCTGCGCGATGCGTTCTATGGCCTGCGCCGGTTCGATGAGTTCCAGCACAGCCTGGGCATCGCCACCAATACGCTTACCCGTCGGCTGACCGACCTGGTCACCGCAGGCCTGCTCGAGCGCCGGCCGTACCAGAACAACCCGCCGCGCTTCGAATACCTGCTCACCGAGGCCGGGCGTGACCTGCGCCCGGTGATCCTGACCTTGATGGCGTGGGGTGCGAAGCATGCCGAGGGTTCGCAAAAGGTCTACCTGGCCGATGAACGCACCGGCGAGCCTGTCGCCCTGGCGCTCATGGACGCCAACACTGGAAAACCCATCACCGTGGACGAGCACCGGCTGCGTATCGCACCCGACGCGGACCCGCTGACCCATTGGCGCGCTGAAACCGGGCAGGCCTACCGCCAAGGCAGCACCTTGGTAAGCCCCTTCCCCACCCAAGCCTCTTCAGAGGGTTGACCGTCATGAATGCTCACGTTGGCGCAGCGCCTGACCCGGTGGGCGACACCGAAGCCATTGCAAGGAAATCCATCGGTAGAAAAGCCCTCCTGCGCATGGCGCTACTGGCGCTCGCGATGGTTGGCGGTGCAGGCTATGCCAGCCACTGGTGGAGCCATGGCCGCTTCATCGAAGACACCGACGATGCCTACGTGGGCGCGGACGTCACCGTGATCAGCGCCAAGGTACCGGGCTATATCACCGAGGTCGCGGTGGTGGACAACCAGTTCGTCAAGGCAGGTGACCTCCTGGCGCGGATCGATGTGCGCGACTACACGGCGGCACTGGCCAAAGCGGATGGGGCCGTCGCCGCGCAACGTGCCCGTCTTGCAAACCTCGATGCGGTAGAGCAGTTGCAGCATGCGCTCATCAGTCAGGCCAAAGCGCAGATCGACGCCCGCAGCGCCGAAGCTCAGCGAGCCATGAACGACAAGGTCCGCTACCAGACGCTGGTCAGCAGCCAGGCGGTTTCCGTGCAAAGCGCCCAACGCGTCGAGGCCACCTGGAAAACGGCGCAAGCCGATCGGGCCCACGCCGAGGCTGGCTGGCTTGCGGCGCGCCAGCAACTGGCGGTGATCGACACGCAACGTCAGCAGACACAAGCCGCGCTGGCCCAAGCAGAGGCAGACAGGGAGCAGGCGCGGCTCAATATCGGTTACACCGAACTACGCTCGCCGGTGGACGGCTACGTGGGCAACCGCCGAGCCAAGGTCGGGGCCTTTGCCGCATCCGGCAGTCAGTTGATCTCTGTGGTGCCCGCCCATGGGCTATGGGTGGACGCCAACTTCAAGGAAGACCAACTCGCGAACATGCAAGTCGGCCAGACGGTCAGCGTCACCGCCGATATCCTGCCGGGCCATACCTTCCATGGCCGCATCGAGAGCATCGCGCCAGCCACGGGCGCGCAGTTCAGCGTGCTTCCCCCCGAGAATGCTACCGGCAACTTCACCAAGATCGTGCAGCGCGTGCCGGTGCGGGTGCGCCTTGAGGGCAGCGATGCAGACTTTGGCGCCCTGCGCCCGGGCCTTTCGGTGATCGCCGAAGTCGACACCGGGCCGCAGGCCCTGCCGCAAGCGAAACTGGCATCGGCAGCCCGGCCATGAATGGCGCCCTGCCCGTTCTCACACCCGCACAGAAAGTCACGGCCTTTGCCACCATGTGCGTAGGGATGTTCATCGCCTTGATCGATATCCAGATCGTCTCGGCATCGCTCAAGGACATCGGCGGCGGGCTCTCGGCCGGTGCAGACGACATCGCCTGGGTGCAGACGGCCTACCTGATCGCGGAAATCATTGTGATTCCCTTGTCGGGGTGGCTGTCACGGGTCATGAGCACGCGATGGCTTTTCGCGGCATCGGCGGCCGGCTTCACCCTGACCAGCCTGCTGTGTGCATTGGCCTGGAACATCCAGAGCATGATTGCCTTTCGTGCCCTGCAGGGCTTTCTTGGCGGGTCGATGATCCCGCTGGTGTTCACCACCGCGTTCATCTACTTCACCGGCAAGCAGCGGGTGATCGCTGCCTCGGTCATCGGTGCCATCGCATCGCTCGCCCCTACGCTGGGCCCTGCAGTCGGCGGCTGGATCACCGACGTGTCGTCCTGGCACTGGCTGTTCTACGTCAATCTGGTTCCTGGCCTGTTCGTCACCATCGCCGTACCGCTGCTGGTCAAGGTCGACCACCCCAACCTGCACTTGCTCAAGGGCGCTGACTACCTGGGCATTGGTTTGATGGCGGTGTTTCTCGGTTGCCTGGAGTACACCCTGGAGGAAGGCCCGCGCTGGAACTGGTTCAGCGATGCAACGATTTCTGCCACCGCCTGGGTGGCGGGCATCAGTGGCGTACTGTTCATCTGGCGCAGCCTGAAGATCGAAGACCCCATCGTTGACTTGCGTGCCCTGCGCGACCGCAACTTCGCCTTGGGCTGCCTGTTTTCCTTCATTACCGGAATCGGCATTTTCGCCACGATCTACCTCACCCCCCTGTTCCTTGGCCATGTGCGCGGCTATGGCGCGTTGGATATCGGCCTGGCGGTGTTTTCCACTGGCGTGTTTCAACTGCTGGCGATTCCGGTGTATGCCTTTCTCGCCAACCGTGTAGACCTGCGCTGGATCCTGATGCTGGGATTGGCACTGTTCGGCATTTCGATGTGGGATTTTTCTTCGATTACCCATGATTGGGGCGGCAAAGAGCTGCTGCTGCCTCAAGCCATTCGCGGGTTTGCCCAACAGATGGCCGTGCCGCCGACCGTGACCCTCACCCTGGGTGCGCTCTCGCCTGCGCGCCTCAAGCTCGCCTCGGGCTTGTTCAATTTGATGCGCAACCTGGGTGGCGCGCTCGGGATCGCGGCTTGCGCCACGGTACTCAACGACCGTACCAACCTGCATTTCCTGCGCCTGGCCGAGCACCTGAACGTTCAGAACGAGACGATGAACGCCTGGCTCGAGCAATGGAGCAGCAACGCCCAAGCCCTGGGCCAGGACAGCCTGGATGCCAGCCATACCGCGCTGCGCCAGCTCTGGGCATTGACCTGGCGCGAAGCGCAAACCCTGACCTACGCCGACGCTTTTCTGGTGATCATGGTGTGTTTCGCGCTCGCCACGGTACTGGTGCCGTTGATGCGCAAGGTACAACCCCCGGCACAGCCTTCCGCCGACGCCCATTGACCCTTCCCGACGCGCCCTCTTCTTTCCGTCGAGCGCCGGGCTCGCCATCGGCCCGGCGATCTTTTACAACCTTACCAATCATGCGTATAGCTGGCAGTCAACACAGTGCCCGGTGCCGGCAAGTGGCTGGTGTTGTTGTTATTACGCAGCAATTGGCTGTATAGCGGGTAGTAGTCGCGGTTGAACAGGTTCTGGATGCCGACGCTCACCTTGTCATCAGCGGTGATCTGGTACTGGCTGACCAGGTCCACTGTCGTATAGGTACTCACCTGATGTCGGCCAAAGCTGTCCACACCATCGAGCCTGTAATCCTTGGCGTCAAAGAACGTGGCTTGCAAGCGGTTGCTCCAGTCCAGGGTCGGCTTGTACTGGACGTAGGCGGTCAGTTTCAGGGGCGGAACGCGATAGCCGGTCATGTCTTGCCAGCCTTTGCCGTCCGGCTTTTCTCGCCCACGCATCCAGGTCGCACTCCCCCCTGCGCCCCACACCGCATCGTCCGATAGCCAGTCGGCACTGGCTTCAGCACCGTAGATGCGCTCCTTGGTGCGGGTCAGAATCAGGCCGTTGTTGAAACTTTGCACGTCCCCCAGTTTGGAGGTGGTGTAGAACAGGGCCAGGGTGCCCAGGGTGTTGCTGCCCAGCTCACCTCGCCAGCCAATCTCATAGTTGTTGGTTTTGACCGGTTCCAGGTTCGAGGCCCCCAGGTCGAAACCACGGCGCGCATTTCGCAACTGAATGCCCACGTCGGGCAACTGGAAGCCCTGGCTGAAGGAGGCGTAGATTTCCTGGCCGAGTACCGGCGAATAGACAATGCCAAGGTTCGACAGCACCGCATCGTAGTGAATGTCGCCACCCTTCACCGCCACAGGGGAGGCAGCCCTGGATTCGGACAAAGGAACGAAGTCATCGAATTCGGCGGTGGAGTATTCGTAGCGCAGGCCACCGTCGACCGACCAGTGCTCATCGAAGCGATGCTGAAGCTGCGCGAACGCACCGGCGCTTCGGGTCTTGAGCGGGGGCATGTAGGTGAGCTTGCCGGTCTTGTCGAAGACCAGGCCGCCACTGGCGTCATAAGCCGCTGGGTCGAAGACATCCAGCGGCATGTCGCTGCGCTCCTGGTTATAGTCGCCACCCCAAACCAGCTCGGTACTGCCGCTGTCGCCAAGTGGTGTGCGCAGGGTCAGGCGGCTGCCGAACACTTCGCTGTTCTGCATGATCTGGTCCACGTTGCCGCCGCGTGTGGCAACGGCCCGGGCGTCGAACGGCGTGAAGCGGGTGAAGTAGTCCCGGTAGTACAGCTGGGCAGAAAGCCGGCTGCCGAGAATGTCGAGATTCTCGTACTCCAGGTTCAGCAGTGTGTTGCGAATGCGGTTCTGTTCGTCGAGATCCAGGCCCTTGATCGCATTGGCCGGCACCGAGCCTGCGGGGAGTTTCGCGACGCTTGGGTCTGTAGCGTAGTCGGTGTCCTGGCGTGCATCGTAGTGGCTGACGGCAAGCTGGATTCGCTGGTTCTCGTCGATGTGCAGCCCCAGCTTGCCGCCAATGTTGTAGATGTTCGAATCGAACAGGTCGCCTTGACTGGGCTCCGGAGCGATCCGGTCGCCGTGCGCATCGTACGAGGCACCGATGTGGCGGGTACCGAAGTCGAACGAGTAGTCCACCGCGCCCTGAGAGCCCGCAAAATACTGCTGGAACTGGCCCCCCAGGCCATCACTGCCCAGGCGGGTAAGTGGCGAGGTGGCGCTCAGGCTGGTTTCGGCACGGCTTTCACCGCCAGCAGGTCGTGTAGTGATGGAGATGATGCCCCCCGTGGCGCCGCTGCCGTAAATGGCGCTGCTGCCACGGATGACTTCGACCCGCTCGATCAGCGCCGGGTCGATGTTGGCCAGGTTGCGCGAAGAGTCGCGGTTGGTATTGAGCGGCACCCCGTCAACCATGACCAACATGCTGCGCCCGCGCAGGGTCTGGCCATACTCGGTGATGGTGCGGCTGGAGTCGGACATGCCCGGAATCGCCTTGGCCAGTACCGTGGCCAGGCTCTCTGAACCCTGGCGCAGCTCCTGCAGTTGTTCATGCTCGAGAACGGTGGACTGCCGCGTCGCGGACACCAGGCTACTGCTGGTGCGCGAGGCCGTGATTTCCATCTGCGCCATTTCCACGGGTACGCTTTGGGTCTCCGGACTGGGTGCAGGGGTGCCTTGCGCGATGATGACGAAGGTGCGCTCATCCTTGGCCTGTACTTGCAAGCCACTGTCCTTGAGCAGCGTTTGAAGTGCCTCCTCAGGTGTGAACCGCCCCTTCACCGCGGGCGCGTTTCGGCCTGCACCGAGATCGCTGGCAAAGATGATCTGTACCGAAGACTGCTGTGCAAGGGCGTTGATGGCCTCCCCCAGCGGCGCGGCAGGGAGATCCACGTTCACCCGTTCCCGGCCCTGGGCCGACATTGCGATGAGCAGGCTACTGGCAAGCAATGACAGGCGTAGTTGGCGACTGCGGAGGGGAAAATGCACTTCTCGAGTTCCTTTTTCTGGGTGGGCTTTTTTCAATAGCCGCCAAGGGAATCGAGAAACCCTACCTGCGCTTGAGAATTATTTTCTTGTCGATTTAGGTTGAATTCGCACGCTGCCATCCTCTTGTTTCAACACGGCGACGGGCAGGATGCTCGGTAACAGATCCAGCAGCAGGTCGACATTGTGCGCCTCGAAGACCCCTGTCACCTTGAGCGCAGCCAAGCTTGGGTCGCTCAGCTCAATGGATGCCTTGCGATAGTGACGCAGCAACGACACCGCTTCATCCAGCGGCGTCTGCTCGAATACGATGCGATCATCTTTCCAGGCCATCGCCTTCAAGGCGTCGACCTTCGACACTGGCATCAGTTGCCCGCCAATCGAGTCGACCTGTTGCCCTGGCCTGAGGGTGACAGGCGCTTGCGCCGCAGCTGCCACGGCGACATCCACGCGCCCACGGGCCAGGGTCACACGCACCGCCTCGTTATCCAGGCGGCGAACATTGAACAGCGTACCGAGCACCTCGACTTTCGCCAGGCCAGCAGACACTACGAAGGGGCGGTACACGGCCGAGGACACATCGAAGAGGGCCTGCCCAGCGCGCAGGTCGACTTCGCGGCTGAGCAGGCGCCATCTGATATCGACGTGCGTACCACTGTCGAGCAGCAGTTTGCTTCCATCGCTCAGCAGCACAGCGCGCCGCTCACCAATGGCGGTAGCGAAACCCTCACTCTTATAGGCGGGGTTCAGCCAGGCAAGGGCGCCAAAGGCGATCGCAACCGCTAGCGTGATACCTGCTGACTTTACCGCTTTGGCGGGCGCTGGCCTGGACGGCGGCAGGGGGAACAGGTGCTTGAGCTCTTCACGGTGTCGCCCAAGAGCCTCGTCCAGTGGCGCCTGTTCGGGCTGCTTCGTCATGGTTGCACCTCATCGCGGCCAAGCCGTTGCCTGCACGCCGCCAACCCCAGGCGTAGGTGCTTTTCGACTGTCTTGATGGAAATACCGAGGCGAGCGGCTACCTCTGCCTGGGGAATTTCGTGAACCTTATGCATGACAAAAACGGCCTGGCAGCGAGGTGGGAGGTCTGCGATAGCGCTCACGAGCAGTTGAAACTCGCGCTCGCTGTCGTACTGGCTCATCGGCGTGGCTGCCGGGCAGGCTACCTCCGGAAGCTCGGAAACTGCCTCTACCCAGGCGCCTCGGCGGCGATCACTACGGTAGCGACTCACGGCGGTGTCGTTGGAGATTTTTCGTAGCAACGCCAGCGGGGTCCGAACGTTTTCTTTCTCACCGCGCTCAAGCAACTGCACGCACACGTCATGCACTACATCGCGCGCCATGCTTCTGTCGCCGAAGCGTCGGCGAATGTGGTCCACCAGGTCGTCATAGTGACGTACCAATGTAGACAGCAGCGTCGGTTTGGCGGGATCGAGCGACACGATGCATCCTGAAAAGAGGTAGGCCCCGAAAACAAGATGCAAGTGTAAATGAGAAATAGTTGCGAATAAACACCCTCCTCTACCCAGCTGTTGGCTGCTCGAGTGGGTGCAAGAGGTAATTGGAAGGCATGTTTGGCGCAGCTGCAGGGTGTCGATGCCAATGCAGAACTCAACCAATAACCAGGGACGCTTCAAGGCAAGCCTCGACCTCGAAAATCACTTCATCGAGTAGTTTGATTTTTATCAAATGCTTCATTGCCTTCCTGCCTAGACTGAAAATCAATACGACGTGATAAGTCGAGGGAATGCTCCATGTACTGGTTCCGCCGTCACCGTCGAAGCCTGTTGCATCTCACCCTCGTGGTGTGGGTGTTGGCTATGGCCGTGATGGCAATCCAAGGGTGCTTGGTGCAACCGGATCACAATTTAGCCGCGCCCCACCATGCCGAGCAGTATGTGGTGGATGGTCATGCTCTCCACGCCAGTGGTTGCCTTCAGAGCTGTGAGGAAGCCACCACGGCAATAAAGCCTGCATTGCAAACTCCTGCATCAGACCCCATCCATTGGGCCGTCTTCTTGCTGCTGACTGCGGCAGTAGTGACAGGGCTTAACCCCGACAAGAAATCCTCCTTCGCCTCTCTTGCACTGAAACGCCCCGCGCCGCCGGACCGCCCAGCCCGCCTGATTTTCGTTCGTTCCAACGATTAACCCCCCTGCTTCAGAGTGGCCGGGTACCGGCCGCTCTATCTTGTTGAGTGCGGATTTTTCGGGACTCAGCTATTCCTGCTTATCCCTCACATTCCCTGGAGTTCATCATGCAAACGCATTCCAAATTCGTTGTGGCTGCCCTCCTGGCTGGCAGCGCGTGCATAGCCTCTGCCGAGGATGCACATCACCCGGTTGACGCACCAGGCGACTCAACCCAGAGCACAGCGCCAGCGGCGACGGCCATCACCAAAGCCATGAGCGATCAAATGCAGAAAATGCAGGCTGCGCATGACAAAGCAGCGGCGGCAAAAACTCCCGCCGAGCGCCAAGCGGCCATGCAAGAGGGCATGAAGGCGATGAAGGACAGCATGGCCATGATGAGCAAGGAGCATCGTGCAATGGGTTGTATGGGCATGTCTGGAGCTAAGGAAGGCGGAGGCAACGAGATGATGGACATGATGATGCAAATGATGGAACAGCAGTCGTCCATGATGGAAATGCCAATGAAAAGTAAATCTACTGGAGCTGATCCAAATTACTAAGCACCGGTGTTGGCGGGTTAAACCAGAACGCACCCGCCTGTTGTTTGCTGTTGAAGGCATACACGATGAGTACAGCAAACACACCCGACAAGTGAGGAGCACCAACCATGAACCATACTGAACCGGCCTACGGCCTCTGGTCACTGGTCATCATCAACTCATTAGTGTTTGTGTTGTTCGCCTTCAGCTTCACACGGCCCAAGACGAGCCGCGATTGGCGCTCTTTTGGCATGTTCTCGGCGTTCCTGGTAGCTCTATTTACCGAAATGTACGGGTTCCCGCTGACCATCTACCTGTTGATGCCCTGGCTTTCTCGTAACTTCCCAAACATCGATTTCCTCTCACACGACGCTGGGCATTTGCTCGAAACTGTCATGGGCTGGAAGGTCAATCCGCACTGGGGGCCATTCCACATTATCAGCAACCTGCTGATCGCAGGCGGCTTCTGGTTATTGGCAAGCGCCTGGCGTGTGCTCTACAAGGCTCAAAGTACTGCCCAACTCGCGCTCGACGGGCCCTATGCGCGGATCCGTCACCCACAATACGTTGGCTTCGTGCTGATCATGTTTGGCTTTCTCTTGCAGTGGCCGACATTGATCACCTTTATAATGTTTCCAATCCTCCTGTTGGTCTACGCCAAGCTGGCGAAGCAGGAAGAACAGGAGATGCTTGCGCACTTCGGCGATGCCTATCGCAACTACTGCGAACATACTCCGGCGTTCCTGCCCTGGTCATCCCCCCGCAGTCCCAACACACCTGCTGGCGCCCCTCCAAGCTCAGGAAGGCAGTCATGAACGCTCTCTGGAGAACCGGACTTTCCTGGCCATGACCATGGCCATGACCATCTCCTGCACAATCTGCGCGCTGCTCTATGCGCAATGACCAGCGCGGGGTATTGCTTTTCTTGGCGCCTTGTTTCACGGGCTCGACTTTGGTCGTCTTCAAGTTCCGCAAGACTACAGTGTGGCGACTTTCGTCGGGCCCCTGCTGATCTTGAGTGTATGGGGCGCGATGGTCGGCACCTTGTTCGCCTGGCGGTCCGCCAAGCTCCATGGAAGGCCTTGATAGCCGCTTCGAGTAGGAGGCAGCGATGAACGAATCACACATGCAGCACAGCCAGCATCCGCAGGCGCTCGCATCAGAAAAAATGGCGAAAGATCCGATCTGCGGAATGATGGTAGATAAGACCAAAGCGTTGTCACGAGAACGTGGCGGGCGCCGCTATTACTTTTGCAGCGATACCTGCCTGCGCACCTTCGATTCGCCAGAAAGTGAACTGAAGGCGATGAAAACCCGCGTGACCATCGCCCTCACAGGTGTACTGGCCTTGGCGCTGCTGCGTGCGGGCGCCTTCATTGCGCTGGCTGCTGGTGCGACGCTGCTGACTTGGGTGCCGATCCAGGCGCTACCGTGGTTCACGTGGGGAATTTGGCTTTTCCTGTTGGTCACTCCGGTGCAGTTCATTGGTGGCTGGAGTTTCTATATGGGGGCGTGGAACGCCATTCGCACCCGTAACATCAACATGGATTTCCTGATCGCCCTTGGCACGTCGGTCGCCTATTTCTACAGCGTCGCGGTGTTGTTCTTTCCCGACGTCCTGCCGGTCAAGGTTGCCGAGCGCGACGTCTATTTCGAGGTGTCGGCGGTCATCATCGCCTTCGTACTGCTTGGTAGGTACATGGAGGAAATCATCAAGAAGAAGTCTTCAGCCGCAGTACGACGCTTACTTGATCTCAAACCAGCGATCGCGCATGTGATTCGTGATGGCCAAGAAGTCGACCTGCCCGCTGAAAGCGTTATGGCCGGCGAGTTTCTGATCGTCAAACCTGGCGAAAAAATCCCCACCGATGGCGATGTCAGTGAAGGTCAGTCAACGGTAGATGAGTCCATGCTGACCGGTGAGTCGATGCCGGTCGACAAGCACCCAGGCAGTCCGGTGATCGGGGGTACGCTCAATGGCAGTGGTGTGCTCACTTTCAAGGCGAGCAGGATCGGTGCCGACACCGCACTGGCACAGATCATCAAGATGGTCGAAGAAGCACAGACCAGCACGGCGCAGATCCAACGGTTGGCCGACCAGGTCACTGGCTACTTTGTACCATTGGTGGTGTCGGTCGCACTGCTGGCCTTGGTCGGCTGGTCTCTTGCGGGGAATTTCCCACAAGGGTTATTGGCCTTTATCGCGGTGTTGATCATTTCCTGCCCCTGCGCACTGGGCGTGGCTACGCCGGCCGCGTTAATGGTAGGTGTTGGCAAGGGTGCCAACAACGGCATACTTATCCGCGGCGGCGAGGTGTTAGAGCGGGCAGAAAAACTGAGTGCGGTAGTGTTCGACAAAACTGGCACTATTACCCGAGGCGAACCAAACGTGACCGATGTGATCCCGCTTGGCACAGCGTTGGAAAACGAAGTCATGATGCTCGCCGCCGCCGTGGAGTCTGGTTCAGAACATCCGCTTGGCGCAGCGATAGTCCGCGCTGCCCGCCATCGCGGCATCATTCTGCCGAAAGCGACCGGCATCAATGGGATCGCCGGTCACGGCATCGAAGGCACTATTGATAGTCGAAAAATCTGGCTGGGCAACCGGCGTTTATTCTCCCGCCAAGGCATTTCTACCGAGGCTGCCGAGAAACACCTCGTCAGCCTGGAAGCCGATGGCAAGACTTCCATGCTGGTCGGTGTCGACGAACGTTTGGTCGGGGTGATTGCTGTGGCCGATACCGTTAAACCCGAAGCGGTTGAAGCCGTCGCAGCATTGCAGGCAAGCGGCATCAAGGTCGTGCTACTGAGCGGCGACAACCACCGCACTGCCGAAGCGGTCGCGCGGCAGGTCGGCATCGAGCGAGTGATTGCCGAGGTCTTGCCGGACGACAAGGCCGCAGTAATCCGTCAATTGCAAAGCGAAGGGCAGATCGTGGCAATGGTCGGCGATGGTGTCAACGATGCCCCTGCCCTGGCCACCGCTGACATCGGCATCGCTATTGGCTCAGGTTCTGATGTAGCCAAGGAAACCGGCGGCATCATCTTGCTCAAGAATGATGTACGCGACGTGGTCACCGCGATCAAGCTGTCACGCGCAACCATGGTCAAGATCAAACAGAACCTGTTCTGGGCGTTCATCTACAACGGCATCGGTATTCCAATCGCGGCCTTCGGACTGCTTAATCCCATCATCGCTGCCGCCGCGATGGCGCTCAGTTCATTATCTGTGATCGCCAACTCCGCGATGCTGAAGCGTGCCCATATTGGCTTAAGCCGGGAGGCCAAGCCATGAAGCGCGAGATTTTTGTTATCTGCCTCCTCGTAAGTGTTGTGGGCATCGCCACCGTGCTTTACCTGTTGGGACTGACCGAAGAATCGTTTGTCATAGCAGCGATTTTCCTGCTGTGCCCGGTCCTGGTCGGTGTCCAACTTTTTCGAGGCGTCCGCCAATTTGACAAGGACATGGCCGAGGTTGAACGGCAACTGAAAAGGAAGAATCTGCCTTGATACCTTATGCGATTCACTACCTGAGTTTGCGACGAATTGGACACGTAAACCGATGCTCCAGCTCGCTATGCTCACACCTACGATCGCGCCAGCCAAACTGGAAGTGGCCTTGCGTCACGACCTCACTCCCGTTCCCTCCAAGGAGTGCCATCATGAGCCATCAGCACTTGCCCCAGAACCGCGCACGGGGCACCAACTGGTACTTTTTAGGTTTTCTGGTCATCGCGGGCTATTTCCTGTTCACCGAGCATAGGGCTCACGTCCTTCCATATCTGCCATTCCTGCTGCTACTGGCCTGTCCACTGATGCACTTTTTCATGCACCGTGGACATGGGAATGGCGGACATGAACACGGTGGAAGGGGTGAGCATGACAATTGCTGTGGCCATCAGCACACCAGCGCTCGCAATACCCAAGAGGAACACAATGGTCTACCCGCTAAACAGACGAAATATCCAGATCGCCCTGCATGAAGTAACCGTCGCAGGATTTGACGGTGGCGTTGATGCCATGGCTGATGGCGACACTGGACACGGTTGCGCCAGGTTGCAGGCATTCCGGATCGACCTGGGCTTTGAATGGTGTCGGGCAAGAGCTTCGTTGGCGCATGAAAATCCTGGCGATAAGGGTGATCGCGTCCGCTTAGAAATACGCGGACACCATCGGCCTTAAAGCTGGGCAGGAAACTGAGGAACAGTCAGTCCGTTGGCAATGGCGCTGGCTTCAAGCTTTGCACGCTCCGCGTCGAGAAACACATAGGCGGCCTGCAGCGTGGTGATCTTCGCTTGAATTTCGGCCATCTTGCTGGCGACGAGGACCGCGCCTTGCGCGCAATCGATCGTATTGCCCCGCTTGGCTGCAAGGATGTCGCCGATCTCGGCGAGTGAAAAACCGCCGCTCTGGGCACTCTGGATAAAGGCCAGATCAACAATGGTCTGGTCGCTATAGCTGCGGTAGTTGTTGGCTTGTCGATGGGCCACGATTAGCCCGAGTTGCTCGTAATAACGCACTGTATGGCGGCCGATTCCACTGCGGCGCTCCAACTCACCAATATTCACAGCAAAAATCCCTTGACTGTCGAGTACGCTCTACACCTTAGCCTGCGCCAATCATCCATACAAGGGTTCAGACATGAGCGTGGAATGCTTCGTCACAGGCGGCAGTGGGTTTGTGGGTCAACACTTGTTGGCCCACCTTACTGCAACAGGGCACACGACCCGGGTACTTATGCGTAACCCCGAAAACATCGAGCGCCTGAGAGCCCAGGTAAGCCGACTGGGCGGTGACCCTGCCTATATCCATGCAGTTGAAGGCGATATCAGCAGGGAGGGACTTGGACTCAGTGAAGCAGACAAGCAATGCGTGTCTTCGGCCGCTGTTGTCTTCCACCTCGCGGCGCAGTTTACCTGGGGCCTGACAATGGAACAGGCCCGCGCAGTCAATGTACAAGGAGCGCTGAGAGTCGCCAGGCTCGCGGCGAGCCAGCGCGTCCGATTACTGATGGTGGGCGGCTATATGCTGCAGAACCTTACCCACCTTGCGAGTATCGGGGTTGATAACGAGCGCCCTGAAAACACCAATTGGCCCGCAGTCTACAGCCGTGCCGGTGGCTACGAAGGCAGCAAGCTGGAGTCCCATTTTGCAGTCATCCGTTTCATGCAGGAGGTGGGCGCGGACTACTCCATCGTTCATCCCGCCACGGTGTGTGGCCACAGCGAGAGTGGGCACATCCCTGAAGGACAACCCCTGGCCGAACTGATTCGAAATCTGGCCCTGGGCCGGTTCAAGGCTGTCCCCGGTTCCGCCAGGCACTGGTTGCCATTGGTCAGCGTCGACTACCTGGTGATGATGATGACCTGCGTGGCGTTCGATCCCTCGATGGCCAACCGGGAGGTCCTGGCGCTCTATGAGCACACCCCGAACTTGCAGGGTATGCTCGAACAACTGGCAAAAACGCTGAAGATCAAGGCCCCCCGCCGCCATGTACCGATAGGGTTGCTCAAGTGGCTATTGATGATTCCCGGACTGGCGGCCCGATTCGCGATCAGCGCCGAGTCATTGAACTTCATTCAGACACAGCGCTTCGACATGCGTAACAGCCAGCAATTGGAACGAAAGTATCAGCTGGCACATCCCGACATGGCGCGAACGCTGGAGAAGACCGTGCGCTACGTCCAGGGTTACTTGCCTGATTACCATGCTGACTCTTCTGAAAACCCGGCTGGAAGATAACGACTCGCGCCCTCAAGGAAAACTTCAGCTCGCGTAATTCTGTCGGACATTCCAATAATTTAGGTGCTATATTTTTGGGCATGGACCAGATAGTTACATCCTGACCGTTTGGTTAGTTACAGCGTGTCGGCGCTCAGCTTGGTCTTTAGGGAAAAAGGCGTGTGAATTGACGTGAAGCGTGACATCCACCTTGTTGTGCTACTGCTATCGGTCATAGGTTGTTCTCTCGCCTCGCTAACGCTGTGGAAGGTCATGGCCTCTCGCGAGCGCGCCCTGGAAGACATCAATGTCCATGGCCTGAACCTGACCCAGGCACTGTCCACCTATTCGGAAGGTATCGTCCGGCAGAGCTCAATGCTGTTGCTCGGGCTGGTCGAGCGCCTGGAAACCGAGGGCACCGAACCTGCACAGATCGAGCGGCTGGGTCAGCTGGTCAAGCGTCAGCAACCATTGATGCCGCCAATGAGCGGCATCACCATCTATGCCAAGGATGGGCGCTGGCTCATGTCGTCCAACCGTCCGACTCCCGTCGGCGCCAACAGCAGCGACCGGGCCTTTTTTATCCACCACCGTGACGACCCGTCCCGCGACCCCTTCATCGGCTTGCCAATCCGAAGCCGCGTCACTCAGGAATGGGTGATCACCATCAGCAGGCGATTCAACGACGGCCGCGGTGAATTCGCCGGCGTTGTTGCCATGACGCTCGGCGTGGAAAACTTCCTGCAACTTTTCGGCAAGCTGGACGTCGGCCATGACGGTGCCATCGGGCTGGCCTTTACCAACGGTTCCATGCTGGTGCGCTATCCGTTTCGGGAACAGGACATGGGGCGCAACTTTTCGAAGTCGCCAATCTTCGCCAAGTACCTCATCGACCAGTCAGCCGGCACCGCGTCATTCACCTCCAGCCTGGACGGCGTAGAACGCCTCTATGCGTTTCGCAAGAGTGACAAGCTACCCTTGGTGACAACGGTCGCGCTGGGCAAGCAGGAAGCACTTGCAGCCTGGCGGCTCGAGGCGCTGCTGTCGTCGCTGGTGGTCGCTGCGCTGCTCGCACTGACCGGAACCATTGGCTGGCTGCTGATTCGAGCCATGAGCCGGCGAAGCGCGGTCGAAAACGAACTGCGACTGACCCAACAGCAGTTGCTTGAGAGCAACCAACAGCTCGAACGCCAAGCGATGCATGATGCGCTGACGGGGCTTGCCAACCGGCGCTGCTTTGACGAGGCGCTGACCCAGGAGATCCGCACGGCCCATCGAGATGGGACCACGCTGGCTCTGCTGATGATCGACATCGATCATTTCAAGCGCTACAACGACACCTATGGGCATCCGGCTGGCGATGCCTGTCTGCAGCAGTTGGCTTACCTGCTCTCTTCCTGCATCCGCCGCCCTCGCGACCTGCTGGCACGCTACGGGGGCGAGGAAATGGCTGTAATCCTGCCCGATACCGACATCGACGGAGCGACCGTCGTTGCCAGGCTGATACTCGAGCGTTTGGCCCTGCAACCTATCCCTCACAAAGGTAGCCCTTTCGGGCATGTGACCGCCAGTATCGGCATCGCCTGCTCCGATGGAACGGCCCTCGACAGCCCGCCATCGCTAATTGAACGCGCCGACCAGGCGCTCTATATCGCCAAGCAAGCGGGCCGCAATCGCCTGCATGTCGACGGGGCGAATGTATAAAGCCAATGACAAGGAACGTATTGATGCAATCTCATTTCGGCAAAGGCGTCCTCTTTGCACTCTGCGCCGCAGCACTGAATGCAACGATCGGCGTACTCAGCAAGGTGTTGATGAACAGTGGATTCAGCTCCAGCAGCATCGCCCTGATAAAAACCGTACTTGGTTGCCTGCTGCTGTCAGCCTTGCTCATGTTCCTCAAGCGGCCCCTGCATACGGCCAAGTGGCTCCCTGCCGCTGTTTGCGCCTTTCTCGGCATTTTCGTGCTGTTCCACTTTGAAACCTCAGCCTATAGCCATTACGCCGCGGCAGGTGTCGTGGTGATCCTGATGGCGAGTGCCTCCATTTCTTCGATACTGCTGGGACGGATAGTCCTCAAGGACCCAATCACCGCCAACGCGACGGTAGGCGCCGGATTGACGATAGCCGGTATAGCCGTGATTTTCGGAGCCGATCTGGAACAAGGCTTCACGCTGCAAGGCGCAGTGCTCGCTTCGATCGGAGGCTGCGGTTATGGCGCATTTTCGGTTGCCATGAAGCGCATGGGCGTTTCCGGGGGGCTGCATTTCACTCGCCAACTGTTGTTTTTCGGCAGTCTTTACCTGCTGATGCCAGCTGCGACCGATGGGTTCATCATCGGAGAGCTTTCGTTGGCGGCGGTCATGGCGCTGCTGGCTCTGGCTGCGTTACCGACCATCCTCGGCTTCTTCTGTACCACCAAGGCCATCGAGTACCTGAAGCCATCGCAGGTCCAGGCACTGGAACTGACTGAACCGCTGTTTGCCGCGCTGCTGGCGTTCATGATCCTCAATGAGGTACCTCGAGACACCTTGTACCTTGGGGCCGGGTTGATTCTCAGCGGACTGTGTTTCTCCAACGAGCTGATCCGGTTAGGCAAGAAAGCGCCACAGCCGTCCGGAGCGTGATTCGTTCTTCTGCCTGCACCTGGCGAGCAAGCGCTCCAAGAGCGCATGCTCGCGCCGCCGCATTACCAAACCGCTATATCGTAGGTCAGGTAGATCCGGTTGCTGTCGCGACCTCGGGAAAAGTCAGAACGGTAGACATAGTTGCGAAGTTTCACGCCCAACCCTTTCACCGGCCCGGACTGCACCACGTAGGCAAGCTCCACGTCACGCTCCCACTCGCTTAGCCCGGCATCAGCGGAGCGACCGTTGTCGCCGCTCAGGTAGCGCGCCATGAACGTGAGCCCGGGGACACCGGCTGCTGCAAAGTTGTAGGCATAGCTCGCCATCCAGGTTTTCTCTTCCTCCTCGATGAATTTGCCGATACCCACGTTGCTGAACGAGTAGACCGTCGCACCGCTGATGTACGGCAGCCCGGCCTCGCCGTCGAGCACCTGGTAACCGGCACCGACCGTGTGCCCGGTGTGTGTGTAGGACAGCTGCCCGCTGAACATGTCATTGTCGATCTCGCCACCGTGAGCGGCTCCGCTGTCGCGGCTCTTGAAATAGCGCAGGTCGGTGGTGAACACCCCGCCGGCCAACGGCAGGTCATGGACCAGGCCGACATAGTCCTGGCGGTAGAAGTGTTCGAGCTGGCCGTGGAAGTAGCTCAAGCGCAGCTGCTTGCTGACGGCATAGTCGGCACCGGCAAAGTTGAAGTCGCCAGACTCCCCGCCGCTGTAGCCATCCAGGAACAGGCCCGTGCTGTCGGAGGAATCCCGCTGCTTGAAGCGGTCCAGGTGGCCGGCAGTCAAGGTCAGGCCATCGACATCGGTACTGGTCAGCTGCGTGCCTTGGTAGGTCTGCGGCAACAACCGCGCATCGTTGTAGACCAGCACCGGCGTCTTGGGCAGCAAGGTGCCATGCTTGACCACGGTCTGCCCCAGTCGCGCCTTGGCCGTCACCCCGGCACTGGCGAACTCGTCAGCCGCACGGCCATCGTCATGCACCGGCAGCAAGCCGGTACCGCTGCGGCCGCGGCCCGAATCAAGCCGTACGCCTACAAGCCCCAGGGCATCGAGCCCCAGGCCCAGCGGGCCTTGAGTGAACCCCGATTGGTAGTCCAGCAAAAAGCCCTGTGCCCACTCCACCCGCTCACTCTTGGCAGTTGCAGCAGCGCGGGCGCTCATGCCTTGTTCGTCGCGGAAGTTTTCGTTGAAGTAAACGTTGCGCAGCTGCAATTTGAGCTTGCCGTCGTCGATGAATCCGGCAGCGCCGGCCACAGGCAGCCAGCCGCAGAGCAGGCCACAGGTGGCCCCACGGAAAACAGTTCGGGACATGTTCGGTACTCTGTTGTTGTTCTTGGATGAGGTGGGCGCCAGCGGCGCCCCATGCAGATCAGACGAAGAAGGACAAGGCCCCCGTGACCAAGGCCAGCGCGGTGATGACCAGCGATGTCAGCACCGCCCATTTCACGGTGGCCTTCTGGAAGTCGCCGATGTCACGATCGACCATGCCCACCAGCAGCAAGGTCGAGGCCACCAACGGGCTCATCAGGTGCACCGGCTGCCCCAGCACCGAGGCGCGGGCGATTTCAACCGGGTCGATGCCATAGGCGGCCGCGGCGTTGGCAAGGATCGGCACCACGCCAAAGTAATAGGCGTCGTTGGACAGCACGAAGGTCAGCGGCATGCTGGTCAGCGCCACCACCAGCGGGAACCAGTGGCTCCACGCGTCGGGAATCCAGTCGACCAGGGTCTGCGCCAAGGCATCGACCATCTTGGTGCCAGAGAAGATCCCCGCGAAGATGCCTGCGGCGAACACCAGCAGCACCACGGTCATGGCGTTGCCCGAATGGGCGAGGATGCGCTCCTTCTGCAGATCCAGCTGCGGGTAGTTGATCATCAGCGCCGCGACGAAACCGATCATGAACAACAGTGCCGCGTGCATGACACCCATCACCAGAGCCGTCATCACGGCAATCACCAGCACCAGGTTCACATACGCCAGCCGTGGGCGCTTGTGCGGGTTATCACCGAGGATTTCCTTGATGTAGCAGTTGCCGCCACCGGACTCCAGGGCGATGTTGCCGATGCGTCGGCGCTCGGCGCGGCCCAGCAGGTAGGCGGTGAACACCACCCAGGCCGCTCCGCCGATCACGGTCGGCAGCATCGGAATGAAATACTCGGTCGCATCCAGCCCGAGCGCGGCAATGGCCCGGGTGGCCGGCCCACCCCAGGGGCTCATGCCACTCATGATGCTCAGCGACAGCATGGACACCGTTGCCAGTATCATCGGGTTCATGCCGATGCGCTTGTACAGTGGCAGCATGGCCGCGCAGGTAATCATGTAGGTGGTGGTGCCGTCACCATCGAGCGCCACCAGCAGGGACAGCAGCGCAGTACCGATGGCGATCTTGATCGGGTCACCATTGACGCGCTTGAGGATCTTGCGGATCAACGGGTCGAACAGGCCGGCATCGATCATCAGGCCGAAGAACAGGATGGCGAACAGCAACAGGGCCGCCGAAGGCGCCACCATTTTCAAGCCATCGAGCATCATCTTGCCCAGTTCGGGGGCGAAGCCACCGATCACTGCAAAGACAACGGGTACTACGGTAAGCGCAACGATCGGTGACAGGCGTTTGCTCATGATCAGGTAGGTGAAGGTCACCACCATGATCAGGCCCAGGAGTGCGAGCATGGTCTTATCTCTTGTTTTTATTCTATTGCGGCCATCGCCAAGGCAGACGGCCCCCTACCCCACTCGACATCGCTGGGATGCTGAGTGGGATTCTAAGTCAACAATGGGAGGTAGAAGAGGCTTTCAGCCGTGATGCCTAGGCTCGGCAGACCAGTCGGCCGGCACAGTGTCCGCCACGTCCGGTGCAGCCGGGGTGCCGTTCAGGCGGCGCAGCAAGGTTTCCCGTTCACAGGCATTCTCAGACAGTGAGATGACCACGGTGGCCACGGCGTTGCTGGCCAGGCTGGTCAGGGCACGCGCCTCGGACATGAAGCGATCGATGCCGATCAGCAAGGCAAGCCCTGCAAGCGGGATGTCGTGAATGACGGTCAAGGTCGAGGCCAGCGCAACGAAACCGCTACCGGTCACACCCGCGGCGCCTTTTGACGACAACAGCATGATCGCCAGCATCGTCACCGTCTGGCCGAGGCTCAGATCAATGTTGCAGGCTTGGGCGATGAACACCGCCGCCAGCGACAGGTAGATGGCAGTACCGTCGAGGTTGAAGGAGTAGCCGGTTGGCAGCACCAGCCCGACCACACCTTTCTTGCAGCCCAGCTTTTCCAGTTTTTCCAGCATGCGTGGCAGTACAGGCTCGGTGGACGATGTGCCGAGCACCACCAGGAACTCCTCGCGGAAATAGCGCAGCAGCTTCCACAGGCTGAAGCCATGGGCACGGCAGATGCCGCCAAGCACCACGAGCACGAAAAACGCACAGGCGATGTAGAGCGTACCGACCAGCTTGGCCAGTGCGCCCAGGGACGTTACGCCGTACTGCCCGACGGTGAAGGCCAGCGCACCGAAGGCACCGACCGGGGCGAAGCGCATCAGGTAGCCGAAAATGCGGAACACCATGGTCGAGGCGGACTCCAGCACATCGAGTACCGGCTTGCCCTTCTCGCCCATGGACGACAGGGCAAAACCGCTGAGCACCGCGATGAACAGCACCGGCAACACTTCACCCTTGCTGAACGCCCCGATGAACGTGTCGGGAATGATGTGCATGAAGAAGTCGACCACGCTGAGCTTCGCCGCAGAAGCGGCGTACTGGCCGAGCCCCTCGGTGCTGAGCGTGGCCGGGTCGATGTTCATGCCGACGCCCGGGCGGAACAGGTATACCGCTGCCAGGCCGATCATGAGGCTGACGACGGTCAGTACCAGGAACAGCAGCAAGGTCTTGCTCATCAAACGCCCCAGGGAGCGCTTGTCGGTCATGCCGGCGATACCGGTGACGATGGTGCAGAAGACCACGGGCGCGATCATCATCTTGATCAGCTTGATGAACGCATCACCCAGAGGCTTGAGCGCAACGGCCTGTTGCGCCCAGAAGTGACCGACCACCACGCCCAGCAGGACGGCGCAGAGGATCTGGAAGTACAGCGATTTGGCAAGTCTCATGAGGCATCACCCATTGTTCAAATTGTGCGGATGCGCTTGTTGCGAATGTACAGGTCTGGGCTACCGCCTGGGCTTACCCCGCCAACCTGCGGAATGTAGGGGCGTAAACGAAGCCTGAGAACAGCCGCCGGGCAGTTCGCACCACCGAGGCCTGAATCGTCTTGCCATCGGCACCGCTGCGTGACAGCGCGACATCGATACCGCCACTTGGGTGTTCCAGGCGTACCTCGGCCAGTTGCTCGGCACCCTCGCCCAGCAGTTCGCCGATGACCGTACCGGGGCTGACGCAGGCAGTCGCCAACCCTATCGCGCCGGTGATGGCCAGGGCGCGGTGGCAGTTGTGCGGCATGAAGTAGCGAACCTGCAACGTGCCGTCATAGCGGGGCTTGGACACCAGCACCGGCTTCGGGATGACCATACCGCTGACATCGCCCAGGCCCATGGCCTTGCCGGCCTTCAGGCGCAACGCCTCGAGGCGCTCGAGCAGACCGACGTTGGCGTCGAGTTCGGCCGGGGTTTCCGAGCCGGTGACACCCAGCTGGCTGGCTTCAATCACCATCATCGGCATGGCCATGTCGATGCAGGTGACCGATACGCCATCGATCACATCCTTGGCCTTGCCAGTCGGGAACAGCTTGCCGGTCTTGCTGCCGACCGCATCGAGGAAGGTCAGGTGCACCGGGGCGGCAGTGCCCGGTACGCCATCGATCGCCGTACGGCCTTCGTAGCGCACGATGCCGCCGGGGGTTTCCACCAGCGAATTGACGAAAGTACCGGTGTTGAGGTTGCGAATACGCACCAGTGTCTTGCCGTCCTGGCCTTTGACCAGGCCTTGTTCGATGGCGAACGGGCCAACGGCGCACAGCATGTTGCCGCAGTTGGGCGCGGTATCGACCCGGCGCTGGGCGACCATGACCTGCACGAACAGGTAGTCGACATCGGCGTCGGCATGCAGCGAGGGGCTGACAATCGCTACCTTGCTGGTTTGCGGGCTACCGCCACCGATACCGTCGATTTCCAGTTCATGCCCGGAACCCATCAGGTTGATCAGCAATTCGTCGCGTTCGACCACATTGGCAGGAAGGTCCCATGCATGAAAAAAGGGGCCCTTGGAGGTGCCGCCGCGCATGAGTACGCAAGGAATTCGTTGCATGATTTCGCACTCTTGTTGATCAATGGACATCATTGATGCTGTGGACAAAAGATTGACAGGGATGGATAAATCAATCCAATGCAAATATCGTAGTCATTGTTCCGATTTGAGCATCAATAAAGAGCCCAATGCCAAGAGCGAACCGAGATGGAATATGAGCTGCAAGACATACGATCTTTCGTGAAAATCGCCGAACTCGGTAGCTTCCACGAAGCCGCAGAAGCGCTGCACCTGTCCCAGCCTGCCTTGAGCCGACGGATCAAGAAGCTCGAGGAAGGCTTGGGCACGTCGTTGCTGGAACGCACCACCCGTCGCGTCAGCCTGACCAGCGTCGGGCGTGACTTCCTGCCCAAGGCCAGGCGCCTGCTGGATGACTTCGAGGACTCGATCCTGAGCATTCGCGAACTCGCCGAACGACAGACCGGCCAGGTCACCCTCGCCTGCATCCCGACCGCGGCGTTCTATTTCCTGCCGTCGGTGATCCGCGACTACAACGAGCAATACCCGAAGATCCGCATTCGTCTGCTGGACCTCAGCGCCAACGACGGGCTCGAAGCCGTGTTGCGGGGTGAGGCCGATTTCGGCATCAACATGATGAGCGGCCAGCACCCGGACATCGAATTCGTCTCCCTGGTACAGGAACATTTCGTGCTGGCCTGCCGCAGGGACCACAAGCTGGCGAACCGCGAAGCCGTCACCTGGACAGAACTGGCCGACTACCGCCTGATCGGCGTAGGCCGACTGAGCGGCAACCGGATGCTGCTGGACCATGCCCTGTCCGGGCTCAATCTGCGGCCCAAGTGGTTCTATGAGGTTCAGCACCTGTCCACCTCGCTGGGCATGGTCGAGGCCGGGCTGGGCGTGTCGGCCATGCCCAGCCTGGCCATGCCCAACGCCGACCACCCGACGCTGGTCAGCGTGCCGCTGATCGAACCCCAGGTCACCCGCACCCTGGGGTTGGTCTATCGCCGCGGGGCGTCGCTGTCGCCAGCAGCGGAGAAGTTCGTGTCGATCCTGCTGGACAAGTGGCCCAACCGATAAGCGAAACGCCTTGCGTTTCGCGCGGCGCGGCACAGGGGAAAAACCGGCGGCGTCCATGGTTCACTCTCCTCCCAGCCCCAGGGCGTTGGGCCGGCGTTTCTCGATCGCGAACTTCAGCAGTGCCGCGCTGCGGAACAGGCCATGAGCGAACTTGCCATAGGGCAGCGTGACGAATAGCGCCATCACAGTGCCCAAATGGATCGCCAGCAGGATCGCCATCGCTGCGGTATCACGCAGGCCCAGCAACGCAAGGCCCGTGGCGCTGACCAGCAGCAGAAGCAGGATGAACGCCCGGTCCATGGGCCGCTGGGCAACATCGCCCTGCTCCGGCGCCCTGCGCAGGTTCAGCGCCAACAGCCCGGCCGGCCCGACGATCAAGCCAATGCCGCCGAGTGTTCCGAGCAACACCGGTGCACTCAGCAGCGGGTACGGCGCCTGCTGGCCCAGCAGGTAGTGATACCCGGTGGCGACCACCGTGGCGGCAAAGCACAACATGAAACCGTAGAAGGTGAAGTGATGGAAGCGCCGGCGCCAGAGCGTGTAGCGATCATCGGCATTGTTGCAACCTTGGCCGTGTCCGCCGTCCAGGTATTTCAGGGTCAACGCTGCGCTTGATGCCTCGAACACTGCCCCTTTGGCCGGTTGCGCCAGCGCCTCGGCAGGCGAGACCGAGCGCCAGAAACGTCGTACCGCCACCGCCAGGGCCACACCTGCAGCGGCAAAGACACTACCGAACATCAGCGCCAGAGCGTTGTGCGGGAAGACCGCATAGAAGTTCCCCGCCAACCGCCCGGGCAGCAGCGTGCCGTTGACGTACAAGGTCAGCAGCAAGAACAGCGACAAGGCGACGGCCAATGCAGTGGCGACATAGGTGCCGTTGTGCCGATACAGCCGTCCGAAGAGGGCCGGCCAGGCGTACTCGGCGTAAGTCTGCCCGCGCACCTTGGCCATTGCCTGGGGCACGTTGACGGCAAACTCGTGGGGTTGGGCGTACTGGCAGGCGTGCAGGCAAGCGCCGCAGTTGTGGCACAGGTTGGCCAGGTAATGGATGTCGGCCTTGCCGAACTCCAGCCTGCGGGTCATGGCCGGGAATACTGCGCAGAAGCCTTCGCAGTATCGGCAGGCGTTGCAGATCCGCATTTGCCGGTCCACTTCCCGCTCCTCCAGGTTCAACACCGGGATCAGTGCGAGGGCCGGCCGGGCGGCATCAGGCTGGCATGGTTCAGGCAGTTGCACGGTCATGGCGATTCTCTTTTTCTGGATGTTCGTAACCTGCCGCCGCAGCGGCGCTGGTCCCGGCGATACGGCCGAAGGCGGTGCCGATGGACATGCCGACACCTGCGGTGTAGCCCTTGCCCAGTACGTTGCCCGCCATCATCTCGCCGGCAACGAACAGGTTCGGACTGGGACGTCTGTCGAAATGGACCGCGGCAGTTTCATCGGTGCGCAACCCCAGATAGGTGAAAGTCACGCCAGGACGCAGTGGGTAACCGTAGTAAGGCGGTGTATCGATCGGGCGCGCCCAGTGGCTTTTCACCGGCTCCAGGCCCACGGTGTGACAGTCATCCAGCCGGGTGTGGTCGAAAGTGCCCACCTGGCAGGCCTGGTTGTAGGCATGTACGGTTTCGAGGAAGGCCTGCACAGGCAAACCGAGCAGGCCGGCCAGCGCCTCCAGGCTGTCGGCGCTGGCACCGGGGAAAACCGGCGGCATGAAGCGACCGAGCGCTTTCTGGTCGATGATCGAGAACCCCACCTGCCCGGGCTGATGGGCCACGAGACGCCCCCAGATGGCATAGCGCTTGGGCCAGAAGTCCTCGCCTTCGTCATAGAAGCGCTGGCCGTCGCGGTTGACCACCACGCCCAGCGACACACAATCGATGCGCGTGCAGATGCCGCCGTCGTACAGCGGAGCGCGAGCATCGATCGCCACCATGTGCGCCTGGGTCGGGTCGCCAATCGTGTCGGCACCCTGTTCGATCATGCGGCGCAACAAGACCCCGTCATTGAAACGCGTACCGCGGATCAGGAAATTGTCTGAAGGCCACTCCCCTCGCGCGTTCTGCCCCCAGGCCTCGCGCAGCCACTGGCGGTTGGACTCGAAACCGCCGGCGGCAAGCACGCAGGTGCGCGCCTCGATGCGCTCGGCGGGCAGTTGCCGCCCCTGAACCTCACGCGCCGGCACATGGGCCGCAACGAAGCGTCCGTCCTGCAGTTCGATGTCGGCTACAGGCGTGTCGTAGCGTATCTGCACCCCGAGGTTTTCGGCGCTGCGAAAGTAGGCATTGACCAGCGCCTTGCCGCCGCCCATGAAGAAGGCATTGGTCCGTGCGGTGTGCAGCGCACCCGACAACGAGGGCTGGAAATGCACACCATGGCGGCGCATCCACCCGCGGCAGCTGGAGGACGCGCGAATCACCAGACGCGCGAGCTTTTCGTCAGTCTGGCCACCGGTGACCTTCAGCAGGTCCTGCCAGAACTCTTCCTCCGGGTAAGCCTCGACCAGCACGTCCTGCGGGCCATCATGCATGCAGCGCAGGTTACGTGTGTGTTGTGAATTACCACCACGCCAGGCGCGGGGCGCGGCCTCGAGCAGCAGCACGCTGGCTCCGGACTCTCGCGCCATCAGCGCGGCACAGAGGGCGGCATTGCCCCCTCCGATGACTAGCACATCGATCATTTCGCCTCCAGGTCACGAAGAGCCGAATGTTCGGGTGCTCCTCGTGGCCACGGACTTTAATGAGTGCCCGGAGGGTGCGAAACGCGATCGTCGGGGGGAGGCATTCAGTTTTTCTAAAGGGGTTGGATGAATGAACCCACAGTCTGGGTCATAGCAACCGGGCCCCAGGCCATCGGCCCTGCTCCACCAGATCCCGAGCGACCTCCTGCAGTACGATCCGTGTCGCCAACGCGGCCGGCGAGAGCTCGTCATCGGTCAGGCTGACAATCACATTGCGACGCTGCGCCTGTGCTTCATCGATGGCAAACACGCGCAAGCCCGCCTGATGCGCCCGGGCCACCGTGGCGCCGGGCTGGATGGTGGCGGCATGGCCCGCACAGACACAATCCATCAACAGCGACAGACCATCGACTTCCATGACGATGCTGGCCTCCAGCCCGGCCCGTTCGAAAATCGAGCGCAATGTCGTACGCAGACCATGCTGGGTGCTGGGCATCACCAAGGGGAGCGTCGCAATCTGTTGCAATGTAAGCGACTCGCCCCACTCGGCCTTGACCAGCGGGGCGGGAACCAGCACGAACAGCCGCTCCGTCAGAAGCGCCCGGACATCCAGCCGCGGCCCCGTCTCTGCCTGGAACAGCACCGCCAGGTCAAGGTGCCTGGCATTGAGTTGGTTCATCAGATAGCCAGACAGCATTTCCACCAGGTGCAGGCGGATGTCCGGATAGCGTTCGCGCATCCTGTCGATCAACGCCAGGCCAAGAATCGATGCGGTGGTCGGTGCCAACCCCACGCTGGCGTAGCCGCTCATGCGGCCGCTCTGTGCTGCCAGCACAGCATGCTCCGCCTGACGAAGCGCCAGGCGCGCATGGTATTCAAAGGCCAGGCCCGCCGCCGTCGGCGAGACGCCGGTGCTCGAACGTGTCAAAAGCCGGGTACTCACCTCGCTCTCCAGCTTCGACAGTTGCTGGCTCAGTGCGGAGGCGCCGACCCCGAGCTCGACCGCCGCCCTGCCAAGACTGCCGTACTCCAGAACACTCAGGAAATAGCGAAGCTGACGTAACTCCATACAACTCTCTTCAACGATGGGGGCAGGCCTGGAGCATGTTAACCGTATTTGCACAGCGTGGGCGCTCAAGCCTTGATCGACAGGACGCTACGGTGGAACGGACTGGCCCGCCCTCATGGAACCGCACATGACTCATTGAATTGGCAGGGACCCTGTGGGAGCGGCTTTAGCCGCGAACACCGGC